>JBLNGL010000221.1:0-3799 GCA_050264735.1 Ignavibacteria bacterium
CAATATGCTCAGAATAGATTTCGATAAAAATTATTCATTGATATTCCGGGCTTATAATGACGGCATTGCTTACAGATTTAAAACTCATATAAACGACACTATAACTGTGACAAAAGAAAATATAGAATTTAATCTTGCAGATGATTATAATATTTATTTTCCTGAAGAAGACAGCTTCTTCTCACACCAGGAAAGAATTTATAAATTTTTAAAGATAAGCCAGGTTCCTTCGTCAAAATTCAGCTCTATTCCGGCATTAATTGACTGCGGAAAGACTAAAATAGGAATTACAGAGGCTGATCTTTTTGATTATCCCGGATTTTATTTAACTCACACGGACAGCAATTCACTTAAGCTCAATGCCGTTTTTCCGGGCTGCCCGCGTGAAGTTGAACAGACTAACGACAGGGATGTAAAAGTAATCAAGCACGCAGATTATTTAGCCAGAACAATCGGTGCACGGGATTTCCCGTGGCGCGTATTAATCATAACTGAAAATGATGAAGATTTAATTGCCAGTCAAATGATTTATAGACTCGCTTCGCCGTCAAAAATAAATAATGCTTCATGGATAAAGCCTGGCAAAGTTGCATGGGACTGGTGGAATGCGTTGAATATCTACGGCGTCGATTTTCAATCGGGTGTAAATACCGAAACTTACAAATACTATATTGATTTTGCTTCGGAGTATGGAATCGAATATGTAATACTTGATGAAGGATGGTATAAAGCCGGAAATCTGCTTGATGTTAATCCGGAAATTAATTTATCTGAAATTATTGATTACGGGAAACAAAAGAATGTAGGAATAATTCTTTGGGTAATCTGGAAAACTCTTGATGATCAATGGAATGTTGCATTTAATATGTTTGATTCCTTGAAAATTAAGGGAATAAAAGTCGATTTTATGCAGAGAGATGACCAATGGATGGTAAATTTTTATGAAAGGGTGGCAAAGGAAGCAGCAAAAAGGGAACTGCTTGTTGATTTTCACGGCGCCTATAAGCCGACCGGGTTACTCAGGACCTATCCTAATGTAATTTCTTCGGAAGGTGTAATGGGAAATGAATGGAATAAATGGAGTGAGAATATAACTCCTGAACATACAGTGACTATTCCTTTCATACGTATGCTCGCCGGTCCGATGGATTTTACCCCGGGCGGAATGCTTAATGCTGCAAAAGAAGATTTCAAAATTGTCTTTAACCGTCCGATGACCCAGGGTACAAGATGCCATCAGCTTGCAATGTATGTTGTATATGAATCTCCTCTGCAGATGCTCTGCGATAATCCCTCGAATTACCTGAAAGAAGGTGAATGTCTTGATTTTCTTTCTGCAGTTCCGACAGTCTGGGATACTACAATTGTTCTGGATGCTAAAGTTTCAGATTATGTTTTAATTGCCAGGAGAAGCGGCAATGAGTGGTTCATAGGGGCAATGACCGACTTGGCCCCGAGAAATTTAACCTTGAATTGTTCTTTTCTTAAAGATGGTGACTATAATATTGAATTTTACAGGGACGGAGTTAATGCAGTAAGGTATGCAGGCGATTATAAGATGGTAAAATCGGAAATATCGGCTTCGGATAAATTGAAGCTTCATCTTGCACCCGGCGGAGGATGGGCAGCAAGAATTTATCCTAAGTAACCTGAATAGAATAATAGAAACATTATATTTTTTATATGAAAGTGCAGAGGCATCCGGTTTAATTTATCGGATGCCTCTATGATTTTAAAACTTAATTTGCCGCTGCCATCTTTAAAGCTTTATTTCTTATGAATGCCTGATTCATATTATTTAATGCATTAAAATTTCCAGCTATCTTATAATATTTCTTCGCGCCTTCCTTATCTTTAGCACCTTCTAAAGCTAGTGCTATTCTATAAAATGTATAGGGATTCTGCTGATTACCATTTTTAAATTCATCTTCAGCTTTCTTATAATCCTTTTCTTTTAAAGCGACCATTCCTTCAAGTTCATGTGAAAGCCAAATCTGGAAAGTGTTATTTGCGGCGGCTGTTTCTTCCATAAATTGTTTTGATTTTTCTTTGGCAGCCGAAAGATCGCCTTTCATCAATGCAACCCGGGCCTGGTTATAAATATCCAGTCGTTTAGTCGCATTTTTAACTTCGGCAGAAAGATTGGATCCCTCACTAGCTTGCAGCGATTTATCATAATTGGCTTTTGCTTCATCATATTTCCCCATTTCAAAAAGAATATTCCCAATTGTATTGTAATCTCCCGTAATTGCAGCGGCATCATTTATCTTCTCTCCCATCAGTAATTGCTTATTCATTTCTTCAAGTGCTTTTGTAAAGTTCCCTTCGTCAATGTAAGAAACGGCCGTTGCAAATAGGGCGGCTCTTTTCTCTCCATCGTTCCGCGCCATATTATAATATTTTTGAAGCTGCGTTCTTGCATCATTATGTTTGCCGAGATAATTATAGTTGGTTGCAATCCCTACAAATGATGGGACAAAGTTCGAATCAACGGATAAAGCTTTTTTATACTGCTCTATTGATTCCTGGTATTTTCCCTCTTTCATCAGCAGCTCCGCATAAGAATCGTATGGATTAGGATCATCCGGGATAAGCTGAATATATTTTTTAAATGCAGCCTCAGCTTCATTATAATTCCCTAAATTTCTGTATGAATATCCGAGCATGTTATAAGACGGGGCAAAAGCAGAATCTATTTCTGTGCTTTTCTTTAAATGATCTGCAGCCTTTTCATACTCCTGCACACCAAAATAAAACGTGCCTAACTGAGTATGAGCCCTTTCATCTTTAGGAAATTTTTCTGTCAATTTAAGATTTGTTTCTTCCTGCTTTTTCTGATCTCCGTCTACGCCTGCTTTAAGCTGTAAGATCAGCAGCCTTTCACCTTCTGAAACTTTATCGGCTAAGGATACTGCTTTATCTAGATCCTCAAAAAATCCTTTAGCTGTCGGATTTGATAATGCATGATAATAATAAGCCAAAGCAAAATTTCCATCTTTAGTTATTGCATTTTCAAAATATTGAAGAGATTCGGTTCCCTTTAGTTTTTCAGAAAGATCACGCCCTTTTATAAAATCTTCTCTGGCTTCATCTGACGCCGTTGTAATTTGAATTTTTCCTTCATCTTCTTTTTTAGAAGCGCATCCTGCTATTATAAGCAGAAGTAAAAACAAAACAGCCGGAATGGATTTCAGAATTGATCTTTTCATGGTTTCTCCTTTTTTAATTATTATTATATAAATACTGAAAAGAACTAAATAATAGTAAAAAACTAAAAAAACGGGAAAGGGTATAAAAGAAGTTTATTACAGAAATGAATAGATGTTTTTAAGGGAGTTTTACAAATTCCTTTATTTCATAAAATAAGTAAAATATGAGCTATAAAAAAGAAAATTGGGATAAATGGTACTTAAATATTCAGTCAGATATAATTAAAAAGGTAAAAGACAATTTAAAGAAGAATCCGCGTCTTTCAGTTGCCAAATAGATTACCTTCTTCGTTTTCCTCTTCAACATCTTCATCTGCTCTCTCTAAAAGAGATTGGGGAAGGGATTTTGTCGCTTTTGCTCCAAGTTTTTTAATCCTTTCGACGCTGCTGACAAGATTGCCTCTCCCGGAATAAAGCTTTTTCATTGCTTCTTCATAGTTAATCTGCATTAAATTCATCTTTTTCCCTAATTCAATCAGGTCGCTTATCATTCCCTGGAATTTGTCATACAATGCGCCGCTTTGCCTTGCAATTTCCAATGCATTCCTGTTCTGGTATTCCTGGCGCCAAATGCTTGCAATTGTCCTTAA
>JBLNGL010000222.1:0-11456 GCA_050264735.1 Ignavibacteria bacterium
TTAGTATGTAACCCATTTAAAGCTTAGATCACTTTTATAATGAGATCTTGTAAAGTTATTTGAGAATCATTAATTAAATTTTCAAAAAAACAAAAGTGATTATTTAAAAGAGAATACATAATCTCTTGGATTTTATAATTTTTTTGCATGTTGAATTCTTGACTCAAGCCTAATAAATTCCTAACTTACACGAGAAAGTAATATATCCCGCTAGAGTTTAAAAACTAAGAGGAATGTATTAAGATGAATCAATAGGAAGCGGGAAGAATTTATCGGATAGTTCTTTTTTTTCGTAACAACATATAACTTAATACTTTTTACAGAATAAGAAATGAATAAACCTATTGATAATGAAAAACAAATCGATACTCAATTAATCCCCAGTTTTACCCTCCGAAATGGATATAAAATACCCTGCATTGGGCTTGGTACATTTGGTTCAGATTCTGTTCATCATGAAATTGTTGCTGAAACTGTTCGAAAGGCTATTTACAGTGGGTACAGACACATTGATTGTGCTTCAGTTTATGATAATGAAAAAAAAATAGGAAATGTTCTTAATCAACTATTTAAAAATGAATTTATACCCCGGGATGATCTATGGATTACTTCAAAAGTATGGAATGATATGCATGAAAGAGTTATTGAATCATGCCGGCAATCTTTAAAGAACCTTCAAATAGAATACCTTGATTTATATCTTGTTCACTGGCCTTTCCCAAATTATCATCCGCCAAAGTGTGATGTATCATCCCGCAGTCCTAATGCAAGTTCATATATACATGAAAATTATATGAAGACATGGAGACAGATGGAAAAACTGGTTGAATCAGGTTTAGTAAAAAGTATTGGTACATCTAATATGACTATTCCAAAACTGAAACTCCTGTTGAGAGATGCAAAAATAAAACCGGTATGCAATGAGATGGAGCTGCATCCGCATTTCCAGCAGGAAGAGTTATTCAATTTTTGTATAAAAAATTATATTCAGCCGATTGCTTACTGCCCTTTAGGTTCACCTGGCCGGCCTGAGCGTGATAGAACAGCTGCCGATACTGTTGACCTTGAAGATCCGGTAATTATAAAAATTGCCACACGATTGAATGTATCCCCGGCTGCTGTTGCAATTAAATGGGGAATACAGCGTGGTCAAATTCCAATTCCATTTTCCGTTAATCATTTCTTCGAGAATCTTGAGGCCGCAGTAAATATCCATTTGACAGATAATGATATGAAAGAGATTTCAGAAATAGATAAAAATTGCAGATTGATTAAAGGACAGGTTTTTCTTTGGAAGGATAACCAAAGCTGGGAAGATTTATGGGATTTAAAAGGAGAAATTACCCCGGCGTAAGAACAAAATTTCCAGGTAGGTAAAATGAAAAAAATGTTTGGTGCAATTTTACCCGGCAACAGTACTGCGGAGTTAAGAGAATTTGATATCCCTGTTCCAAGGTACGCTGAGGTCTTAATAAAAATGAAATCATCAACCATCTGCGGCTCAGATATCAGATGCATATATCATGAACATCTTGGCAAAGGTCCTGAAGGATATCAAGATGGAATGATTGCCGGGCATGAACCTTCAGGTCAAATAGTCGAGACTGGACAAGGCTGTCGCCGTTTTAAAAAAGATGATCGTGTAATTGTATATCATATCTCAGGTTGCGGCGTATGCAACGATTGCCGCAGAGGATACATGATTTCCTGCACAAGCAAATTCAGACGTGCATACGGGTGGCAGCGCGATGGCGGTATGGCGGAATATTTATTAGCAGAAGAAAAAGATCTTGTTTACTTACCTGATGAATTAAGTTATTCCGACGGTGCCCAGGTTGCCTGCGGTTTTGGAACCGTATATGAAGGCTTAGAAAAAATTGGAATTTGCGGTAACGATGCCGTTTTAATAACCGGACTGGGTCCTGTAGGTCTTGCATCAGCTATGCTTTGCAGAGCTATGGGAGCAGATAAAATATTTGGAATTGAAGTCATTGATGAAAGATTAGCAATTGCAAAAAGCTTAAAATTATTTGATGAGGTAATTAAAGCAGGGGATAATAATGTTGAGCAAATCCGTGATCTTACTTCTGGTTACGGAGCCGAGAAATCTATTGACTGTTCAGCGAATAATAAAGCTAGATTAACCTGTATTCAGGCTACCCGCAAGTGGGGAAAGATAGTCTTTCTTGGCGAAGGCGGTACATGCGAATTTCAACCTTCAAGAGATATTATTCACGATCAAAAAACAATTTATGGTTCATGGGTAACTAATATTTGGCGTATGGAAGAACTTGTTGAGCATTTAATGAGGTGGAAAATAAATCCGGAATCTTTGATAACTCACAGATTCAAATTAGAGGATGTTAGCGCTGCCTATTCATTAATGGCAAGCGGAAAATGCGGCAAAGTAGCTGTCGTATTTGATGAAGAAATTAGATAAAGTATAGGAGATTTCAGATTTGCTAAAAAGCATCCCAAATATTCTAAGTCCTGATCTTCTTAAAATACTTATGGAAATGGGACATGGAGATGAATTAGTTATTGCCGACGGAAATTTTCCCGCTGCTTCAACAGCGCAAAAATTAATCCGTCTTGATGGGCATAGTGTACCCCAAGTTTTAAAAGCAATATTAAAGTTCTTCCCTCTCGATACTTATGTTGATAATCCTGTCGGATTAATGGCAGTATCTGAGGGAGATCATATTACTCCATTTATCTGGGGAAAGTATAAAAAAATAATTAAAGACAGCAAAGAACCTTTCACTGAATTTGAATATATAGAACGTTTCGCTTTTTATGAAAGAGCCAAAAAAGCTTATGCTGTAATAGCAACAAGTGAATTAGCTCTATATGCAAATATAATCTTGAAAAAAGGAGTAGTGATTTAGAATAACCTTTACTATAACAAGGGAAAATATGATTTCAATACCTCTTGGTGTTTTCGATTGGACGATAATGATTATTTACTTCGCATTTATTGTTTGGATCGGATTTTATCTTAAAAAGTTTACCAAAACAGATGATGATTTCTTTCTTGCCGGGAGAAGAAATAGTATGTGGGTTTGCGGAATTGCGTTTATGTCTGCAAATATGGGATCTATGGAAGTTATCGGATATGCCGGCCAGAGCGTTAAATATGGATTATATGCCGCTCACTTTTACTTAATTGGGGCTGTACCGGCAATGTTGTTTCTCGGTGTTTTTATGATGCCATTCTATTATCACAGTAAGATAAAATCTATTCCCGGATATCTAAAGGCCCGCTTCAATGAAAGTTCCCGCGTTTTTAATGCAGGGATGTTTGTGGTAAATATGATTTTAGTTTCAGGAATTGCTTTATATCTGCAAGCCTTAATATTTCATACTTTTTTAGGATGGAATTGGGACTTGAGCATCTGGTTTTCTGCCATTTTTGTTGCGCTTTATGTTACCTTGAGCGGATTGCTTTCTGCAATGTTTACTGAAATTCTTCAGTTCTTTTTAATATGGGCTGGAATTTTAATTCTTCCGATTTTAGGATTGGTTGATATAGGAGGACCTGCTGAAATTTCTGCAAACCTTTCGGAAGGGTTTAAAACTCTTTGGTCATCATCCGGAAGTCCGGCGGATAATCCGATGTATATTACATGGGGAGGTTTAATACTTGGATTAGGTTTTGCAATTGCATTCGGTTACTGGACGACAGATTTCTTAATTATACAGAGAGCTTTCTCGGCAAAAGATTTACGCTCAGCTAGAATGACCCCCATTATAGGTTCTTATTTTAAACTTCTGCTTGGAGCAGTTGTCGTTAGTACCGGAATGATTGCTTTAGTGCTGATTAACAATCCCTCAAGCGGCTTTAATTTATTAATTGAAAACGGAAAAACAAATTATGATTCAGTGCTGCCTTTGCTGATGCAGAGATATTTTACACCGGGTTTAATTGGTGTCGGTGTGACATCAATGGTTGCAATGTTCATGGCCGGTATGGCAGGCAATATGAGCTCTTTCAATGCGGTTTGGACTTACGATATTTATCATTCTGTAATAAATAAAAACGCTTCGCCTAAAAAGCTTTTACAAATCGGAAGAATTGCAACTGTTGCTGGTATTGTTTTAAGTGTAGCAGGCGCTTATATTGCACGAAGTATGCCTACCGTTATAGATTACCTTCAGGCAATCAGTTCAATGTTTCTTTCACCATCTGTAGCAATCATTATTCTTGGAATGTTCTGGAAATTTATTACTCCCAAAGGCGGGCTTTGGGGGATGTTGATTGGTACAGTTGCCGCAGTTGCATTATTTATTCTACAGGAATTAAAAACCATTCCCATCAGTTTTGTTATTCCTGATTTTAGCGGTGTTGAGGCTCAATCATATATGGCTGCAAATTTCTGGCGTGCTGTCTGGGCATGGCTTATTTCTGTAGGAATAGCAATCCTGGTAAGCTTCTTTACAAAAAACAAACCTGATGAAGAGCTTCGGGGTTTTGTTAAAGGACTTATTGATAAAAATGAATCAGGACAAAAAGAAAAAGTTATAATCTATAAAAAAACGGAATTCTGGGCTGCTGTTACTCTGGTAATTTTTATAATCATCAACATTTTATTATGGTAGAAAAATTATGGATGCAAATAAAGGAATAAAAAGTATATGGTTTTTTGTTGGATTAATTTTACTTTCTATAGGATTAATTGTTTTCGCTGCCGGCATTTATGATTTAATTAACCCTTCCCCTTACAACACCAGGCTTAAACATTTTCATACGAATATCTGGTGGGGAGCTGTTATTGCATTTACCGGATTAATATATACGGTAAAAAATAGGAATAAATATATACTCAAATAATAAAATCTATGAAAATAGTTGCTGCTGTTTTTATTTAGTTTACTCTCAATGATTGGAGTATAAATATATTTCAGCAGTAAATTTTTAATGTATAATTTTATATGTTAAACGTGTTAGTCATATATATTTTTTGTAATGATTAAACAATCAGATCTCGCTTTAAAACTGGGAGTATCGCGGGTAACCGTGACAAAAGCGCTCCAGAACAGTCATGATATCTCTCGGGAGATGAAAGCGAAGGTTAGAAAACTAGCTGAAGAATTAGATTATATACCAAATTTAGCCGCCAGGAATTTTAGTGCAAAGAAAACAAATACTATAGGTATCGTAATCCCGGATATAACAAACCTCTACTTTTCAACAATTATCAGCGGGATGATGGATGTTGCCGAAAAAGAATGTTTTAATATTATTCTAACAGCTTCCAGAGAAAAAAGTAAAGACGAACGTAAAAATATCTTGAATCTATTATCCTTAAATGTAGATGGCTTACTCGTATGCCAATCTCTTGACAGTGTAAAACCTGAAATATTTGAGAGGGTTAAGAAAAGGAATAAACCAATTGTTTTTTTTGGCAGACCTGTAGGTTTTAGCGGTTTTGATTCTGTGGGTTTTGATGATCATAAAGCAGCAGTAGATTTAACAGAATACCTTATTGAAAAAGGAAAAACAAATATTGCACATATTTCCGGGAATCTGAAAAGCGACGGTAAATTCCGTTTGCAGGGATTTTTGGATACAATGAAAAAACATTCGTTAAAAGTAAAGAAAAAATGGATAATAGAAGGAGATTATTTCCCGGAATTTGGCTATAAAGGATTTAATAAGATATATAATTCTGGAATTCTGCCTGATGCTCTTTTTTGCGGAAATGATCTTATTGTTGAAGGTGTGTATGAGGCGGCAAGATTAAAGGGAATATATATTCCGAATGATATAAGCGTCGTAGCAATCGGACATAAAAAGTTTGCTGATTTGCTTTATCCTAAATTAACTATTATCGATTATCCGACAAAAGAACTTGGTGAGGAGACTATGAAACTCATTATTTCCAGGATAAAGCAAAAAACATTAAAGAATAACAATGTTATTCTGCAAACAAAATTAATTGAAAACGATTCAGTGATATAAAAAATTTTTCAATATGAACTTACTCGTGTAAGAATTTTTAATAAACAGCGGGCATTGCTGTAATGAATGAATTAACCTTTTAGAATAGATAATTGGAATGAATAAAAAAATGGAAAATAAACATCTTAGATATAATTCCGATGAATGGGATTAATATTGGAATTTTTTCTGAAGCAATATAAATCAGAAGAAATCTCAAGGTCTTTTAAGTTATATAATTTATCAAATAATTCGACTTAATTAAGGAGTAATCATGAACGCTTCAGTACAAAAATTTGTAAAAATATGCCCTAAAACCGGAAGAATAAGAAAAATTACTTTGCCCGGAGGTTTTTACAAAATTTTTTTTCCTATTATTGGTTTAGCAGCACTGTTATGGATTATAATTCGTGTAGTACCAAAACCAACCAGAGCCGAATATCCTTGTGTAAAAGCAGCAACACCTATCGCAACAGGGTTTGTTGTTTATCTTATTTCTCTTGCTGCATCTGCAATTATTTATATAAAAACTAAAAAGAAAATATTTCTCTCACCTTACATTGCAACTCTGGCACTTGTATTCTTTGGATTTACTGGTAATTACCTATTGAATAATTCTTCTGATGATTCTGATATTAAACTTCCAAATTCAATCCAGGTGGCGAATTCTCCAACCGGGGAAGCGAAAGGAATTTTTCCGGGCCGAGTAGTTTGGGCTTACGATCCAAATGCAACAAATGAAAATTGTAACCCAACAGACGTTGGCCATGCCTGGTGGATGCCTGAGAATAATAATCAAACCGTTATTGATGGAATGGTCAGCAAAGTAATTCAATCGTTAACCGGAGAAACAACTGACAAGAATGCCTGGGATGCGATATTTAAATATCATAACAATACAAGAGGAAAGGGGGAAGTCAATTATCAATCGGGAGAAAAAATATTTATTAAAATAAATAATGTCAGCGGCTGGGGCGGTAATTTTAGCACATCAGATCTTTCCGTTGTTGCCAACGGTTCATATGGTATTGCAGAAACTTCTCCTGAGATTATTCTTTCTGTTCTTCGGCAGCTTGTCAATACAGTGGGGGCAGCACAAAGTGATATTTACGTTGGTGATCCCCTTAGAAATACATACAAACATTGTTACGATATGTGGCATAGTGAATTCCCGGACGTTCATTATGTAAGTCATGATAATTATTCCCGCTTAGGAAGAGAACGGTTTGTTGCGAGTACAACAGCAAGAATATTTTATTCAGATAAGGGAGCTGTATTAAGACCAAATGTTTGGTCAACGGATACAAATCCGAATGGAACTCCAATTACCGATGATTATCTATACACAATATTTGAAGATGCCGAATACCTGTTGAATGTACCTATGCTCAAAGGACATAAAAGAGCAGGCATGACAATGTTTGCAAAAAACCACTTTGGTTCGCACACACGTAATGATGCATCTCACTTACATAATGGTGTGGTTGATCCGATTGAAAAAAATGATAATACCAGCAGAAGGGAATACGGGATGTATCGGGTTCAAGTCGATATAATGGCTCATAAGCTGTTAGGAGAGAAAAATCTTTTTTATTTAATGGATGCATTATGGACTGCAGATCAAGAAATTAGCTTCCCTAAAAAATTCACAATGGCACCATTTAATAATGATTGGATGTCATCTGTATTTGCCTCACTTGATCCCGTAGCAATTGAGTCGGTTGGATATGATTTCTTGCGTTCGGAATTTACTTCAACTCGCAGTGTTGGAGACGGTGCCGGAACATATCCCCAAAAACCCGCTGCAGATGATTATTTACATCAGGCATCCGATTCTGCTTTATGGGCGGAAGATATTAAATATGATCCGAATAACGACGGAAATTATTTTGCAAGTTTAGGAACGCATGAACACTGGAATAATGAAACCGATAAACAATATTCAAGAAATTTGGGAACCGGAGACGGAATTGAATTATTAAAAATCCTGGATTATACAGATGTTGAAAAAGAATTAAATTTGCCGGCCGGTTATAACCTAAGCCAGAATTATCCAAATCCCTTTAACCCTACTACAAAAATCAGTTATTCAATTCCAACTGACTCCAGAGTAGTAATTAAAATTTATGATGCGGCCGGTAGAGAAGTTGAGACTATTGAAAACAATGAAAGAACTGCGGGTACTTACACAGTTACATTTGATGCAAAACAACTCTCAAGCGGCGTATACTACTACAAGCTTACAACAAATAATTATACGGCTGCGAAAAAATTTGTTTTAATTAAATAGTGAAGAATCATGAAATATATTCTAAAAATTGCAGTTATAATAAGTTTATTCACAGCAGTAACTATCTGCCAAAATGAAAAAACATCAGCAAAATATGAAGCCTCCTGGCAGTCGGTAGAAAAAGTTAATCCCGTTCCGGAATGGTTTAAAGACGCCAAGTTCGGAATATATTTCCATTGGGGAGTATATTCTGTCCCGGCATTTGGTAACGAATGGTATCCGCGAACTATGTATTTCGGGGGATCCCCGGAAAACAAACACCACGTTGAAACTTACGGGGATATTGAAAAATGGCCTTATAACAATTTTATAACCGGCGGCTACGATAAAAAAGGAAACTTTGTTCAATTTGCTCCGGAATTAAAAATTGGAGGCGGAAAGTTCGATCCGGATGAATGGGCTCAGCTCTTTGCCGATGCAGGTGCTAAATTTGCGGGACCTGTAGCAGAGCACCATGACGGTTTTTCTATGTGGGCAAGTAAGGTGAATCCCTGGAATGCAAAAGATACGGGACCAAAGCTTGATTTGGTTCAGCTGCTTGCTGATGCCATCCGGAAGAAAAATATGAAGATGATTCTTTCTATGCACCATGCATATAATATTACCGGATTTTATGAAGCCGTACCGCCTCAGGATGATCCGAAATTAAAAATGCTTTTCGGACAGCAGGGGAAAGAAAATAATGAAGAACTCTGGCTGAATAAACTGAAAGAGATCATTGACAATTATCGACCCGATATTGTTTGGCAGGATTTTAACCTTCATATCATTTCGCAACCTATCTTGCTGCAATTCTTATCTTATTATTACAACAAAGCCAACGAATGGAATAAAGAAGTAGCTGCAACTTATAAAGATGGATTGAATAAAAAATGCGGAGTACTCGATTATGAAAGAGGCGGTCCATCAGATCTTACAGATTACTATTGGCTCTCTGATGATGCAATCAGCTCGTCAAGCTGGTGTTACACCGAGGGCATTGGATATTATTCAAAAAAACAGATATTACAAGGTCTTATCGATAGAGTCAGCAAAAATGGAAACCTGCTGTTGAACATTTCTCCGAAAGCGGACGGCACAATTCCCCAGGAACAAAAAGATGTGCTGATAGCAATGGGAGCCTGGCTGAAAAAATATGAAGAAGCAATATACTCTACGCGCGCCTGGGAAAAATACGGCGAAGGTCCCACAAAAATGGGTGCAGGACATGGTGTTTTTATTGCACCATCTGAAGGAACCGCTGAGGATATCAGGTATACGCGTTCGAAGGATAATACAACATTGTATGCAATTCTTTTAGGTTGGAATGTAGATCAGAAAGAAGTTGTTTTGCATTCATTAACATCAAATCGAATTGATCTAAAATCATTAAGGTCTGTTTCATTAATTAACGGTGCTTCCGGAAAATATGTTCCTTTGGAATATAGCCAGGATACATCGGGATTAATAGTCCAATTGCCGGAACGCCCGGCTGAAGAAATGGCCTATGTGTTGAAACTAAATTTTGACGGGAAAATTCCAGAACTAAATAAGTATGCCGATTTGAATTGCTCGCCACATTATTATTTATCGTCTGGTGAAAACAGTTTATTGGGGCTCAACACTTCCGGGAAATTGTCAGACGATCGTAAAAATCTGAACCAGCAATGGAAACTGGAAAATGTTAGTCATGGCATTTATAAAATTACAAACCGGGAAAATCCTCAATTGGTTTTATCCTCCACTGATGCCGGTTATAATTTAGAATCATTACCACCTTCAGGAGGAGACAATCAGCTTTGGAAAATTGATGATTCTTTTAATGGAATGTTGAAAATTACAAATGTTCAACATCCGGATTTATTACTATCTGTTGATGGTGATATAAAGGAAGGTGCCGATGTTGGATTGTTTAAAAAAGAAAATGCATCAACTCCGGGATGGAAATTGCTGGAGGTTTGCGAGTTAGAGCAAAAATCATTCAAACAGTTAACAATACCCGGTACAATCGAAGCAGAAGATTTTGATCTCGGGTGTCCCGGTGATGCTTATTTTGATCGTGATAGTTCGAATGCGGGAGGTCAGTACCGAGCCAATACCGGGGTGGATATTGAAAAATCCAATACAGGAGGTTATAACACCGGTTGGACTAATTCTGGAGAATGGATGGCGTACACTGTCGATGTTGAAAAAAGCGGGAGTTACAGTGCAGAAATATTTTTTGCATCTGTCGCCGATGGACTAAAGCTTCATATTGAATGTGATGGTAAAAATATAAGCGGATCAATACCATTACCGAACACAGGTGGATATCAAAATTGGAAACAGGTGACAACAAAACTTGACTTACCTGAAGGTAAACATGTAATGAAGATTTATTTTGATGAAGCAGAGTCGAGAATGAATCTTGATAAGGTGGTATTTACAGCAGAGTAAAAAATTTGATTGATCAGGATCGGTTTCTTGAAATTTTTTAGTAAGGAATTTAACATGAAAATGCTTCCTTTCAATATTATTTGTTTCGGACTCTTATTATTTAGTAATATCAATGCTCAAGACAAATTATATTCAAATACATTCCCTTTAAGTGATGTAAAATTATTGGATGGACCATTTAAACGCGCAAGAGATTTGAATATTCAAGTCCTTATGAAATACAACATGGATCGTCTATTGGCTCCTTACCGCAAAGAAGCCGGATTGACTCCGCGGGATTCAAGTTATATGAACTGGATAGGATTGGATGGACACGTCGGCGGACATTACTTATCAGCAATAGCAATTAATTATGCAGCAACCGGAAATCCTGATTGCAAAAAACGCATGGAATATATGATATCCGAACTAAAAATTTGTCAGAATGCAAGTGCAATAAATAATAGGGATTGGGGTGTTGGATTTGTCGGCGGAATGCCGAACAGTAAAGACATGTGGGCGAAACTTAAAATGGGAGATTTTTCAACATACTTTTCAAGCTGGGCGCCGTGGTATAATCTTCATAAAATGTACGCAGGCCTGCGTGACGCATGGCTATACGGCGGAAGTGAAGAAGCGGAAAATATATTTTTGAAATATTGCGACTGGGCTATAAATTTAACTTCCGGCTTAACTGATGAACAAATGGAATCGATGCTTGGTGCAGAGCACGGCGGTATGGATGAAATTTTTGCGGATGCATATCAGATTTCAGATGATGAAAAATATTTAAATACCGCAAAACGATTTTCTCACAAAACGCTGCTTGAT
>JBLNGL010000223.1:0-8922 GCA_050264735.1 Ignavibacteria bacterium
TCATTAAACTTTACAAAATGCGGAGATGTATACAATCCTACTTTATAGTGAAGCTCAGTTAATATGCTTGCAATAAAAGAAGCAGTGCTTCCTTTCCCGTTCGATCCGGCAATATGAAATGCTTTGAGCTTCTGCTGAGGATTTCCCAATTTATCCAGAAATTTCTGAATATTCTCAAGTCCTAGTTTTATACCGAAGGTATGAAGCGAATATAATTTATTTAACGAAGTTTCTAGATTCATGATTTCGGACAATTTGCAAAATATTTTTCTAATCAGTTTTTCTAGATGATATATGATCCGGTTACAGCTGATAATTTTTCAACTCCGGTCTTGCAGCAGTAGTCTTCAATGTCTTTTAAGATTTTAGCAGATGCCGACGGATCAATAAAATTTATTGTGCCGAGCTGGACTGCCGAAGCTCCGGCAATCATAAATTCAATAACATCTTTCCAATCCATTATACCTCCGACACCAATTACCGGTATATCGACATTGCGGTGTATCTCCAATACTTTCGCCAATGCAACAGGTTTGATAGCCGGACCGGATAATCCGCCGTTAATATTATTCAGCTTAGGCTTTTTTGTAAAAATATTAAATGAAGTTCCCACCAGCGTATTAATTGCCGATACTGCATCTCCCCCTTCATCTTTAACAACTTTTGCAAACTCGGAAATATATGATACATTAGGTGATAATTTTATTATTACAGGTTTCTTTGTCGCAGCCTTTACTTTTCCGGTTATTTTCCCGACAGCCTTTACATCATTCCCGAATTGAAGTCCTCCCTCTTTAACATTCGGGCATGAGACATTTATTTCAAAAGCATAAATTGTTTCTTCACTAGTTAAAATTTTTGTGCACTCGACATATTCATCAATAGTGCTTGCGGCAATATTGCAGATAATCCTCGTATCAAATTTTTTCAGGAAAGGGATTTTTTCCTTAAGAAATTCTTCTACGCCGACATTCTGGAGACCAATGGCATTTAGCATCCCGGCTGGGGTTTCAACAATTCTTTGCGGAGGATTCCCTTTTCTCGGCTTTAAACTTAATGATTTTGTTACTATTCCGCCAATTTTATTTAAATCCGTAAACTGGGAAATTTCATTTCCATACCCTACGGTGCCCGATGCAAGCAGGATAGGATTTCTGAACTTTAAAGGTCCTGCCTGTATTTCTAAATCGGTTTTCATAAATTTATATCCGCAATATTGAAGACCGGTCCGTCTTTACAAACAAGGAAATATTTATTAGGATTTTCAGCCGATTCAACAGGACAGCCCATACAGATTCCGAAACCGCAAGCC
Organism: Ignavibacteria bacterium; assembly: GCA_050264735.1. Taxonomy (GTDB): domain Bacteria; phylum Bacteroidota; class Ignavibacteria; order Ignavibacteriales; family Ignavibacteriaceae; genus DATKLQ01. The sequence goes on from JBLNGL010000223.1 coordinate 1,313, forward strand.
ATGGCGCATTCGGTAGAGGCTTCACAATTTATACTATTTTTTACTGCAAAATTTTTCAGCGTACGAAGCATAGCAGTGGGACCGCATGCGAATATTTTAACTTTGCCGGATTTTAAAAGTTTTAGATTTTCATCTAAAAGCTGAATTACATTTCCCTTAAATCCTAAAGAACCGTCGTCAGTGGCAATAGAAATATTTCTCATCCCGTGAAGTATAACATCTTGATGTGTTTTTCCGCCGATGAAACAATATATTTCTTTTTGTTCTCCCAATGTTCTGATTAAATAAGGGAAAGGCGCCGCACCTAAACCCCCAGCTACAATTACTGCAATTTCAAAATCTCCTTTTAAATCAAATCCTTTTCCCAGCGGACCTAAAACATCAATAGTATCCCCTCCGTGCTTCTGCGATAAAATCCTTGTTCCTTCCCCGTAGATGTTGAACATAATATAAAAATAATCCCCTTCAACATCGCAGACGCTGAAAGGCCTCCTGAGCAGCGGATGAATTGCTTCCGATACCCTGATATTTAAAAATTCTCCCGGTTTAATTTTCCCGGCAATCTCCGGGCAATGAACTTTAAGCAAATAAATCTGGTTATCTAATTCAATATTCTTTTCTATTGGTGCATTAGCTATAAGAAAATCTCTTGCTTGGATATGAGGGATAAAAAATTAATGCAGATTTTTTCTGAAATAGTTTTTGTGCCGAAGGCATGGATTCCCAGAAAGAATGGTTTATTGTCACTTTGTTATTAATTCAATTAACTCCGGGATTAAATTTAATAAATATGCAAATAAATTCCGAACAGTTTAATTTATATTGATAATTAAACCAAAAACTTATTAAAAGAATTTTCAAAGATGTTCAGTCAGCTTATTCATCTTTAGAAAATCTATTACTTTTTTTACTTCCTGAGCCTGATCCCGCCGGCAAACCAACAGTGCATCTTCGGTATTTATAATTATAAGATTTTCCACTCCGATTACAGCAGTAAATTTCTCTGGAGAAAAAATAAATGAATCATTTGTCATATCACTGTAAATATTCCCGTTTAAGACATTTCCTTCGCTCGTTTTTTCCGAAAGCTGGTACACTTCCTCCCAGCTTCCCACGTCGCTCCAGGCAAATTCTCCTTTGGTTGAAAAAACTTTACTGGATTTTTCCATGACACCGTAATCAATGGAGATATTCTTTAACCGGCCATACACATTATTCAGAGTTTTTTCAAAATCTTTAGTGTCGATTGCTTCTGCGATCTTCTGCAATCCTTCCCATAAATCAGGCATGTACAATTTTATTTCATCTAAAATTGCATCTGTACTCCAGATAAACATGCCGCTGTTCCAAAGAAAATCTCCGCTCTCTACAAAGCGAACTGCAGTTGCATAATTAGGCTTTTCGGCAAAGGTATATACTTTATAGATATTATCAGATATTTTTCTTTCATCAATTTGTATGTAGCCGTATCCTGTCTCCGGACGGCTAGGCACTATTCCTATAGTAACCAATCCCTTCGATTTGAAGGCGAAATCAGCAGCATTCAGAATAGTGGTATGAAATTCTTCAATATTTTTAATAATATGATCGGAAGGAAGAATTATAGTAACTGCGTCTTTAGATTTATGCCGGATTAAAATGGAAGCAAGTCCTATGCATGCAGCAGTATTTCTTCCGAAAGGCTCTTCAATAATATTGTCGCACGGAATTTCGGGCAGCTGATTAATAATTTCCGGTTTTTGAATTTTATTCGTTATAACGTATATATTTTTATATGGAATGACACCATTTAATCTTTCAACCGTCTGCTGGATCATAGTACTTTCGCCGAAAATTTTCAATAATTGTTTGGGGCTTTTTTCCTTGCTTCTGGGCCAAAATCTTGAACCGACTCCGCCGGCCATAATAACCGCATATAAATCCATTAATTTTCATCCTGTTTTAATGTTTCAATTTTTTTTCCGAATTCTTCGGCTAAATTTAAATAATTTTTAATATCAACTTCCTTATTCCTAATCAAGGTCGCTATAACAATCAGGCATGCCCGCAATGATTCTGTTACATCTCTTGTCGGCTTTAACCTGCCCGATTTAAATAATCTAAAAGCTTTATAAATTTTATCATGCATATCTGCTACCGTTCTGTATCCTTCGTGAGAGGAGATTGTTCCGTTCTCCTTGACAATAGACAAATAATCATCTACCGATGCTTCATCCCAGCTGCCGGAGGCCATTTTTTTCAGAAGATCATCAATGTGCCTGATAGGCTGAAGAATTTTTTCCTTGAATTTTTTTTCGCTCTCAGTAATTCCATTTTTACCTTCTTGATTTTCTTCTTCTTTTACCGGAAATTCCTCCGGAAATTCTTCATGAATATCCTTGGATGGAATTGTAAAAGCTGCTTCTTCTTTTTTTTCACTTGAATCCTGTTCATAATTGCTCCGAATCTTATCCAGCAAAATTTTAAATGATGCCGGAGAGACCGAATCAAGCATTTGGCTTATATCTTTAATTAAATACTGGCTGTGTTCCCTGAACTTATCCGACAGCTTCTGAAAATCCACCTGGTCTTTAGATAAAAAATTATAAATCTCGTTTAGTTTGATTGCAAGCTTGGAGAGCTCCGTAATGGTCTTCATCTTTTTAAGATCTTCTGAAAGATTTCCGGATTGATTTATTGCCTGGCGGAGTAATGCAACAACTTCAATCTTTTCAGTGCTCAGACGAAGATTATTGGAAGCCGATGATATTGTTTGGGTTATATATTGCTTCAGCAGATCCATCAATTTACATAAACCCGGGGAACCCGTTTGCTTATGCCGCACATAACTTCATACGGAATTGTATGAAGTATTTCAGCCCAATCATATGCGGTTATTTCAAGTCCTGCTTCTTTACCCAGCAAAGTGACTTTATCGCCGACTTTTATATCATCATCAAAAACATTAAACATCGTCCTATCCATAGTTACATTTCCGATCTGCGGATAAAATTTTCCTTTAATTATAGCTTTGGCTTTATTGGATAATCCCCTGCTGAATCCGTCCGCATAACCGATAGGCACTGAAATAATTTTTGTTCTTCTCTCGGTTTTAAAAGTTCTTCCATAGCTTACAGTTTCTCCGGCTTCAACGGTTTTTACCGAAGAAACTTCGGAAATTAAAGACATAACGGGATCCAGTTTTATCGATTCGCTTGTTTCTTTTGAGGGATAATAGCCGTACATAGTAATACCAGGTCTTACCATATCAAAATAAGAATCGGGGATATCCAGTATCCCCCCGCTGTTTGCCGTGTGAATTATTCCGGTCTGAATTTTATCTTTTTTTAACTCTGTAAGAATGCTTTTGAACCTGCTTAGCTGCAGCATGGAAAAATCTTTATTCTTTTCATCTGATGTTGCGAAATGAGTGTAAATTCCTTCAATCGAAAAATTCTTGTCGGCATTTAAATTCCTGATAAATCCTAGAGCTTCATCAAATCTTATCCCTATTCTATTCATCCCGGAATCAATCTTAACATGCACTTTAACTCTGAAGTCAGGATTTTCTAGTCTGTGTTTTTTTGTTCCTTCCAGCAATATCCCCGCATGCCTGTCGGTAAAAACGGTAGCTATTAAATTGTTTTCAATTAATTTATAGACCTGCATTACATCAAAAGGTTCGAGGACCAGGATAGGCTGTTCAACTTTTATTCTCCTGAACTCAACCCCCTCGTCGGGAATTGCAACCGCATAACACTCGGGTTTTTTATCTTGAAGGGAATTCAGTGCTTTTACTACTTCTTCAACTCCATGTCCATACGCATCAGCCTTAATAACTGCCATTATCCTTGTATTGCCGACTTTTTCTCTTATATTCAAAAAATTTTTTTTTAGCTTTTTTAGATTAATTACAGCATAGGTTGGACGCATCGGTAAATTTTTTATTATTTTTCAAAATATAGTTTGAATTGAATATATAATCAAACTTCTTGCTGTTCTGTTTAATATTGCACATATTTCTTTTTAGCAAATTTCTCAGTGCTTAGAAACAAAACATAATTAATCTTAATACCGATAATCGACTTGAAATCAAACCTGCTTTTTCAAAGATTTACAAAATTATTTTAATTTTTTTCTTACTGGCATATATATTGAAAAAGCTGAACATTTAAGTAAATTGGGCATTTTTTAAATATCTAAATTAAAATTATCTGATAATTTTTTTTGACCGGAATTATATACAAGCATGCTGACCGAGTTTGGTAAAATTTTTATCTTCTTTTTGACTGCTGTTTTTTTTGTAGTAGCGGTAGTCTTCGTAGCAAAATTAATAAGACCCGACAAGCCTACAAAAGAAAAGCTTTTTATTTATGAGTGCGGCGAGGATGCAATCGGCTCACCATGGGTAAAATTTAATATTAGATTCTATGTAGTGGCTCTTATCTTCTTGATTTTTGATGTAGAAGTGGTCCTGCTTATACCTTGGGCCGTTGTATATAAAGAATTCGGGCTTGGAGGATTTTTGGTAGGGGCAGTTTTTCTTTTTCTGCTTGGATTAGGAATGGTTTATGAATGGCGCAAAGGCGATTTGGAATGGGCAAAACCGAAAATAATTCCCCCTATTATTTCTGAAGAGAATTTAAAGGAAGAAAAAATAGTAATTGAAGAAATAAAACCGGAAGCGGTTGTTTGATATGGGTTTATTAGATAAGCAGTTTACAGACGACAATATTGTAATAACTAATGTTGAAGACCTTTTTAATTGGGCAAGGCTTTCTTCATTATGGCAGATGAGCTTCGGATTGGCATGCTGTGCAATTGAAATGATGGCAACTTCTGCTTCGCATTATGATTTTGACAGGTTCGGAGTAATGCCGCGTCCTTCACCAAGGCAGGCTGACCTCATTATAATTTCAGGAACGGTTACTCTTAAAATGGCTCTTAGAATTAAAAGATTATATGAACAAATGCCCGATCCAAAATACGTTATTTCGATGGGAAGCTGCTCAAACTGCGGCGGACCTTACTGGGAACACGGCTACCATGTTTTAAAAGGAGTTGACAGAGTAATTCCCGTCGATGTTTACGTGCCGGGTTGTCCCCCCAGGCCGGAAGCACTCCTTGAAGGTCTGCTGAAGCTCCAGGAAAAAATTAGAAATGAATCCATGGTTAAAAAATCTGCATGAAATCTCCCGAAGAAATTTTCCAATCATTGAAAGGAATGTTCGGCGATTCAGTAGTTGAATTAAAAAAAGATCAGCCTGTAGAATCCTTTATTGTAATTGATCCTTTAATGATCGATCAAGTTTGTCTTTTCTTAAAAGATAATGAAGAGCTTTTATTTGACTCCCTAATGAATCTTTCTGGCGTTGATGATGCAAACGGGCAAAGTGTAAATGATGAAGAAAGCGGATTAAAAATTCTCGGCGGTACTTTAAGCGTTTATTATCATATTGAATCAACCAAGCTTCGACACAAGCTTTGTCTCAAAGTTTCAGCACCTAGAGAGAATCCCTTAGTTAATTCGGTTTATTATGCATGGAGGCACGCTGATTGGCACGAGCGCGAGGCATATGATTTGCTTGGAATTAAATTTAAAAATCATCCGGATCTCAGAAGAATTTTAATGCCGTATGATTGGGAAGCCGGTTATCCTTTAAGAAAAGATTATAAGAATCCTGAATTTTACCAGGGCATGAAAGTACCTTATTAAAGTAAAAAGTCAAAAAAATTTTGCAGTGTCCCCTCCTGCCTATCCGCCGGAATGAAATCGACGCGGAGAGTAGCAAGGGGTGGGTAAAAAAATTCACGATATGATGGAAATAGAAAAAAATATTGAAACTAAATCTGGTTTAAGAACCGAAGAGATGATCCTCAACATGGGTCCTCAGCACCCGTCTACTCATGGTGTATTGAGACTTGAGCTTCAGCTTGAAGGTGAAATAATTACGAAAGTGATTCCGCATATCGGATATCTTCACAGATGCTTTGAAAAACATGCCGAGGCTATGACTTACCCGCAGGTAATTCCTTATACGGACCGTATGGATTATTTAGCTTCAATGGGGAATGAATTCGGCTATGTGATTGCAGTGGAAAAACTGCTCGGGATTGAAGTGCCGCAAAGAGTTGAATATATAAGAGTAATTATGGCTGAACTGCAGAGAATCGCTTCTCACTTAGTTGCTCTCGGTACTTACGGTGCAGATATCGGCGCATTTACACCTTTCCTTTTTGCATTCAGAGACAGGGAAAAAATTCTTAATCTTTTTGAAATTACCTGCGGTGCAAGATTGCTTTACAATTATATCTGGGTCGGCGGACTTTCGCACGATCTTCATCCTAATTTTGTATCGCTGGCAAAAGAGTTTGTTCCATATTTCCGGCCGAAAATAAAAGAATTCAACGATCTGCTTTCATTTAATAAAATTTTTATTGATAGAACAGCGAATATCGGAATCCTCCCCGCCGAAACTGCAGTAAACTACGGTATTTCCGGCCCCATGCTGCGCGGTTCGGGCTTTAAGTGGGATTTAAGAAAAAATGATCCTTATTCGGTTTATCCGAAATTTAATTTTGACATTCCTGTCGGAAAAGGAGAAATGGGAACCGTCGGGGACAGCTGGGACAGGTATTACGTAAGAGTTTTGGAAATGGAAGAGAGCCTGAAAATAATTGAACAAGCTCTTGATCAGCTCCCCGAGGGAGATGTTACTTCCGCCATTCCGAAAAGAATAAAACCTCCAGTTGGACAGGTTTATGCACGTATTGAAAATCCTCGCGGTGAACTTGGATATTTCATAATCAGCAACGGGACACCAAATCCATTCCGCGTAAAAGTCAGGGCTCCTTCATTTGTAAACCTCGGAATAATGGATGTTTTGTGCAGAGGTCATATGGTCGCCGATATCGTTGCTATTTTAGGAAGTGTTGATATCGTTCTCGGAGAGGTGGACAGATGATTTACGATCTCCTTTATAATTTAACCGGCAGCGAAATTTTAGCAATGCTTATTCAAAGTGCAATTCCTTTATTTCTTCTTGTGCTTCCCTTCGTTCTTGTTGCTGTTTGGCTGGAAAGAAAAGTGTCTGCTCACATGCAGGACCGTCTTGGTCCAATGAGAGTCGGCTGGCACGGCTGGCTGCAGACTGTAGCAGATCTCGTAAAATTAATTCAGAAAGAAGATATTGTTGCAAAAGAGACGGATAAACCGCTGTTCAATATTGCACCGGTTTTAGTTTTTACAGGAAGCTATGCTGCATTTGCTGCAATTCCTTTGACAAGCGTATTTATTGGCTCTGATATAGATCTGGGAATTTTCTTTATAGTTGCTGTTTCCGGATTAGTAGTTGCCGGTATTTTAATGGCAGGCTGGGCTTCCAACAATAAATATTCATTACTGGGTGCAATGAGATCAGTTGCCCAAATCATCAGTTATGAGATTCCGACTATGCTCGTTATTCTCATAGTTGTTATGATTACCGGGACTTTAAATCTCCGGACTTTAAGTGAAATGCAGACCGGATATTTCTGGAACTGGATGATCTTCGGCGGGCCTGATTTTGGATTAGATAAATTCATTTTTATTCCATTAATGTTTATTGCATTTTTAATTATCTACATCAGCA
>JBLNGL010000224.1:0-2581 GCA_050264735.1 Ignavibacteria bacterium
CGCACCGCCCCTTACAAATAAACCGTCTTCCTCGCCGATCTGCTGTGTTCCGGGAAGTGTTTCAAGCGCTCCGTATATATCCGCGCTTGCTCCCGCGGTTGTTACAATATCAAGCGGGCGCAGGATAACCGCTTTATTTTCATCACTGGCTTCAAACGAGCCGGCGGATATAACGATTGTTCCCAATTCCTTTGAATCTTCCTCAAGCTTAATTTCAAGATGGATTTCAGCTCCCTTTAAATTCAATTTTTCTTCTGCCTGCTTATACCCGATAAAACTTACTATCAGAACTGCATCGCCCTTTTCTTGCGTTGAGAAAGAAAATGTTCCATCCGGAGACGAGGAGGTTCCGTCATAAGTGTCTTTGATATAAATATTTGCTCCGGGAAGTGGAGAGTTGTTTTGATCTGTAACCTTCCCGGTTATCTTTGTCTGGCTCAATAATATAACATGAAAGCTGAATACAAACAGTATGGTATAAATTCTTCTCATATTCAATTTTTATGGAGCTGATTGAGCAAACATAAATTTTGAGAGATAATATAGGAATCATTAATCGGTGAAAAAAAGAATTTTACCGGTAAATAAAGGAATAAACATTTCGTTCTGGATAAGGATTTATTTACAGCCCGGACTGCAGGATTGAGTCATAATCTTCTTTGTATTTTTTAATTGCATTAAATATCGATTCTGCAATGGCTGTCTGTCCTTTATCGCTTTTTAAATACTTAGCATCTTCCGCATCGGAAAGGAAGCCGGATTCAATTAAAACACCCGGCATCGAGGCACCAACCAGAACATAAAAACCCGCCTGCTTAACTCCCCTTGAAGTTAAAACCGGGTTTTTTGAAAATATTTCATTCAGGATCCCGGAAAACTTTTCCGAGTATCTCATGTAGGAAGAATGAGCCATGCTGACCAAGATAAAATTTTCGTCGGTAAGCTTCTGATAACGTTCCGGATTTTCCTCAAATTTAATAACGCTGTTCTCCCTTTCCGCGATAGAAACCGCTTCCTGCGTTCTGCCCGGGCGCAGAAGATAAATTTCAAATCCTTCTGCATCCGTATTTTTTTTCGCCGTCGAATTGCAGTGAATGGAGATGAAAAGCTTCCCGTCCTTTTCATTGGCAATTTTTCCCCGGCGGTAAAGCTCTACAAAAGAGTCGCTGCTTCTTGTGTAGACTACCTTTAAATCCTTTATATTCTTTTCAATCATTTTTCCAAGCTTTAAGGCAATTCCGAGATTTACATCCTTCTCTTTAGCTCCATTTACCCCGATTGCTCCGTAATCTTTTCCGCCGTGCCCGGGATCAATAACTACAACATTAAAATCCCATTTGGATCTTACGTTAAATTTATCCGTGTATGTTTCTTTCTTTGAAAAAGCAGAACTATAAATTGTAATCAGCAAATCATTACCGCTTCCCGCATTGATTACTTCGTTTGAAGCATAATCTTTTTCTACTTTAAATTGAAATTCGGTGTCGCCGTTTATATTTCTCGATTTTATTTCTGTAATTAATCCCGCCGGAGATGCATTTTTAATTTTCTGAAGGTCGGCAGTTACATTGCGGAAGATAATTGTAAGCATTCCGTTCATGTAAGAACTGTTATAAGATGTGATCTTCTTTTCTGAATTCACCCTGACAAGCGTTCCGTTTACTTTTTCTTCCAGGGAAATCCCTGTTATACCGACATCAGCCGAATAATCAGGAGCATTTCTTTTTTCATCAGGTATTCCGATTACAGTAGGTATCGGAGTTTCCTCTACCGTTTTTTCTTTTACAGAAAGACGGTATTGATTCCCCGATGTTTCAAATTTTATCCCGCCGCCGTAAGCCTTCTGCAGCAGACTGACAGAATAGTCAGCAGGAATAAACAGTATATTATTGATTAAATAAACTGAAGTCGGGAGCTGGATTGACTTTTCCTCTTCATTCTTTCCTGCAAGAATAATGAAAGGATTTTTTTTAGTAAATATTATGGAATGCTCATCAAATTTTAATTCAATTTTTCCTGTTTCAGCATTGTAGTAGTAATTAATAGAGAGAACATCCGCAAAATCTTTAATCGAAAAGTAAACCATTCCTTCTCTTTGGTAAGCAGGAATGAAACTGCTCCCTTTTTCAGTATCAACTTTAATCTGATTTATTATCTGTGCAGAAATATTAATCGGTAAGAATGAAAAAAATAAAAGATTACAGAAGATTATAATATTCAGAAAAGATAAGTAATTTTTTTTGTGCAAGATTTCCGCCTCTTATTTCTGTTATTTGATTACCCGATGAAAGGAATCATGAACCCTGTTTTCTTTTTATAGACCATGAATTCATCTTTAAAATATTTCCCTAAAAGCTTTTCTTCTAAAGAAGCTCTCATGATAATAAACGGGGTTTGTATTAGTGCAAGAGGCAGGACGATGTAGCTTAAAACAGCTAATCCCCCTCCTAAGTCAAGCAGGATTTGCGATAAATACTGAGGATGCCTGATAATTCTGAAAGGTCCGTCAGCAATAAGCTTATGGTTTTTAAATAATAAAATTTCCTGGGAATAAAAATCCCCCAGCGATTTATATGCCCAG
>JBLNGL010000225.1:0-6002 GCA_050264735.1 Ignavibacteria bacterium
TCCTCACATATTCTATACTAAATGAAGAAAATCCGGGAGTGCGTTTAAATTCAATTAACTTAATAAATGCAAACCAGCCCCAGCTGGTTGATAAAGAAATAAAGGATGCTTTGCTCAATGCTGTACAGTTTGATGAAAATCCCGGCGTAAGGAGAGAAGCATTAAAAACATTAAAGAATTTACCATATGATGAAGATATCAAGAAAGCAATGCTCTATGTTTTAATGAATGATAAAACATCGGGATTAAGAATTGAAGCAATAAATGTGCTGGCTCAGGCTCAGAAAGACGGCCACAATTTTAATGAGCAGGATTTATCCATATTCAAAAAGAAGCTTGAAGCGGATGAAAATAATTACATCCGTTACAAAGCAAAAACAGTCTTAGAGGAGAAATATTAAAATGAAGATAAATGTTCGGCTGATCTATTTAACAGCAGTTATATTCCTGTACTCTGCAGTTCTTTCGTATGCAGGGGAAAGGTCTCTTAAAGTAAGTAAAGGCGGCAATCTTAGGGTTTCTGTTGAAGCCGGGGATATTAAAATAAGTACTTGGGACAGAGATGAAATTAAGGTAGTCAACGAGGATGATGAAGATGAAATTAGAATCGAGCAAAGCGGGAATACAGTGGTGATCGAATCCGATAATTCCTATGGAGGCACTGATTTAAGAATTAATATGCCTGAACAGTTTAATTGCGAATTAGAAACTCAGTCTGGCGAAATTATGATTAATGGTACTGTAAAAGGGAACGTAGAGGGTTCTACTGCCGGCGGTGATATAAGAACGGAAGATATTATTGGTATGCTGGATTTAAATACTGCGGGAGGAAATATAACAACCGGGAATATCAAGGGAGATGCCGAATTGCGTTCAGCAGGCGGCGATTTTGTGCTGGGAAATGTAGACGGCAATGTCGGGTTAAAAACTGCCGGAGGAAATATATATGTAAAAAATGTTACCCGTACTATTGAAGTAAGCACTGGAGGCGGAAACATTGATATTAAAAAGGCAGACGGCAGTATAAGTATTTCTACCGGGGGAGGCAATATAGATATCTTTTCTGCGGGAGGAGATATTAATATTACCACGGGAGGCGGAAATATTTCGATCAACGGCGGGAACGGTAAAATAAAATTAACTACCGGAGGCGGTAATATTGATATCGATAATTTGAAAGGTTCAATAAATGCTTCTTCCGGAGCAGGCAACATTACTATAGCTATGAATGAAGTAATAGGAAAGAGCAATTTATCAACCGGGATGGGAGACGTAACGCTCAGCATACCGGGAAATGCAAAGGCAACCATTGTAGTCGATATCGGCAGTGTTTGGGAAACTGATTTGGACGAAATAATGAAAAATGTTATTTCCGATTTTCCGTTGAAATCTTCGAAAAAAAATGAAGACCATGATGTCCTTACTCTCACTTATGAAATAAACGGCGGGGGTAGTGTTTTAAAAATCGCTACAGGCGAAGGCACTGTTCATTTAAGAAAAAACAGGTAACAAAATCAGATATAAATATTTAGAGCAGGCCAATCCGCTTGCTCTGATTTTTTAATCCAACCATTTAAAGCCGGTTTAAGTCTAAATCTATTGAAAATAATTTTTAACATAAGGAGAATTAAAATGAAAGCAGCTTTTTTACTATTTGTATTTTCCCCCTTTTTAATTACTTCCACTTTATTTGCACAAGAGGTTACAAAGAAATATGACTTTAAAGATTTCAGCGAGGTGGGAGTTATTAATGGGATGCATGTTTCGGTAACGCAGTCTGATTCTTATGATATCGAAGTAACCGCTGAGAAAGAAGATCTAGATAATCTGAAAGTTTGGAGAAAAGGAGATGCTTTAAATTTTTACATGTCCGAGGAAAGTTACAATTTGAGAGGCAAAGTCAATATTAAAATTAAAATGCCTTCACTAACCGCAATAAGCTTAAGCGAGGGAGCAGAGGGAAATATTGTAATGGATGTTTCTTCCGAATCATTTGACGCAGCCCTGTCCGGCGGCTCTGAATTAAACGGCGAATTGAAATGCAGTAATATAAACATGTCGCTTTCCGGAGGAAGTGAAATTACTTTAAAGGGAAAAGGGGAAGATGCCGAAATTGCAGGTTCCGGGAGCAGCAGCTTCAATTTGAAAGAGTTTTCTGTCAGGAATGTAGACTCCCAGCTTTCGGGAGGTTCCGAGGTGAAAATAACAATGAACGGGACCCTGAATACTATGCAGAGCGGGGGATCAAATTTTGTTTATTACGGAAAAGCGGAAATGGAAAATACTATGTTCTCAGACGGTTCAGAAGTAGAGAAAGGTGAATAGAACATTTATTTATAAAAACAGCCGCTCATCATAAAAAAGCAGGCAAATATGCGTGACCTGAGTCTAAACATAAAAAGGATTTTGATATTCAATTCCCGGTTACAATTTTTTACAAAATTCAATTCCCGGTTACAATTTTTTACAAATGTTTACAGGAAAATGACTTCGATTACTGTTGATATAGTTAGATTATATCTGCCAGTTGTGAGTTTCTTCTATTATTGAAAGTATTATTATTCTTTCGGAAAATAATTATGAAAACAATTTTACTTTTATTATTTGCGGGTGCAGGAGAAATATTCGCATTGCAATCTGATACTGTAAGAATGCCTGCAGCAAAAGTTGAAGCTTTCCGGCTGAACCAGCAAATCAAAATAGACGGCCTGCTTAATGAAGAGGCATGGCAGAAACTCCCCTGGATAAATGATTTTACCCAAAAAGAACCAACTGAGGGAATTAAACCGACCGAAATGACAACCGTAAGTGTAATGTATGATGATAATGCAATTTATATTGGTGCGCGGATGTACGATTCTTCACCCGATTCCATAATTGCCAGGCTTGTTAGAAAAGATGTTGATTCCCAATCGGATATTTTCGGAGTTTTTTTTGATCCTTATTATGATAAACGAAGCGGATATTACTTTGCGCTTAATGCCGCCGGCTCTTTTTATGACGGAGTTCTTTATAACGATGACTGGGATGATAATACATGGGATGGTGTTTGGGATGGAAAAGTAAACATTGATGAGCACGGCTGGACAGCTGAAATGCGCATCCCGTTTTCGCAAATGAGATTTCAGGAAAAAGACAATTATGTGTGGGGAATAAATTTCAGGAGAGATATATCAAGAAAAAATGAAAGAGATTTTCTTGTATATATTCCTAAAACAGAAAGCGGTTTTGTTTCCAGGTTTAAGGATTTAGTTGGAATAAGTAACATTCAGCATGCAGGCGCTATGGAAATTCTCCCTTATATAACTGCAAAAGCGGAATATACAAACCCCGATCAGGGAAATCCATTTAATGACGGATCAAAGTACAGCCCGGGAGTCGGAGCGGATCTGAAATACAGCCTCGGTTCAAACCTATCATTAAATGCTACGATAAATCCGGATTTCGGGCAGGTAGAGATTGATCCGGCTGTTATTAACTTAAGCGATGTCGAAACATTCTTTAATGAAAAGCGGCCATTCTTTGTAGAGGGATCTACCATATTTAATTTTGGATACGGGGGTGCCCGGAATTACTGGAGCTTTAATTGGGGAAATCCGAATTTCTTTTACAGCAGAAGAATCGGGAGAATCCCCCAGGGAAGTATACCGGATAATACAGACTACCAGGATGTACCGTTGGGTACAACAATTATAGGAGCCGCAAAATTAACCGGAAAAATTGGAGAAAATTGGAATGTGGGTACTATCCAATCAGTAACATCAAGGGAATTTGCCAGCGTTCAAACTGACGGAAATAAAACAAAACTTGAAGTTGAACCTTTAACTTATTACGGCATAATCAGAGCGCAAAAGGAGATGAATGAAGGGAGGCAGGGATTAGGTTTTATATCCACGGCAGCAATAAGAAATTTTGAGGATGACAGGTTAAGAGATGAAATTAATTCCGGGGCATATACTTTAGGCGTCGACGGCTGGACATTCCTTGATTCCGCTAAAGCCTGGGTAATCTCAGGCTGGACAGGAATGAGCCATGTTACCGGGAATAATGAAAGAATGATACAGCTTCAGGAAAATTCTCTTCACTATTTTCAGAGACCGGATGCCTCTTATTTAAACGTTGACAGCAATGCAACCTCCTTATCGGGATTATCCGGAAGAATTAATCTCAACAAGCAGCAAGGAAATTTTTTCTTCAATTCCGCCGTTGGATTTATTTCTCCTTCTTTCGATGTAAATGATGTAGGATTTTTCTGGCAGTCGGATTTAATCAATGGACATGTCGGAGCAGGATATTCATGGACGGAACCGAAAAATTTTTACCACTACATGGAAATGGGCGGCGCGCTCTTCAGAAGCTATAATTTCGGCGGCGATATAATATGGCAGGGAATTTTTCATTTTGGTTATATTCAATTCGCAAATTATTACTGGACTAACTGGAGCGCTGCATACAATCCGCAAACTGTAAATAACAGGAAAACGCGCGGTGGACCTCTTTCAATTAATCCGCCCGGTTATGAATTAAATTTGACGCTGGGTTCCGATAGCAGGGAGAGCTGGGTGTTAAGCACCGAAGGACATACTTATCAGTCAATAGATCAAAACTGGTGGAATGCAGCATTTACTATTGAATATAAACCTTCTACAAATATTTCCGTAAGCGCAGGTCCTTTCCTCGAAGGAAATTATCAGAATACCCAATATGTGGGTATATTTGATGATCAGTATGCAGTAAATACTTTCGGCGAAAGGTATTTATTCGCAGAAATGAATCAGAAAACATTTGGCGCCAATATCCGGCTGAATTGGACCTTTACGCCGAAGCTTAGTCTGCAGCTGTATATGCAGCCGCTGATCTCCTGTGCCGATTATAACAACTTTAAAGAATTGGCTGCTCCAAAGACTTACAGCTTCAATGAGCTCGACATTTCCTATGAAGACAACTCAACAACCAGAATAGATCCCGATAATTCCGGACCATCAGCCGAGCTTTCATTTGATAATCCTGATTTCAGCTATCAATCATTGCGCGGAAATGCCGTTTTAAGATGGGAATACCTTCCAGGTTCGGTAGTTTATTTTGTCTGGACTCAAACGAGATCAGAATCTCAAGACTTCGGAATGTTCAGATTCACACAATCGATGAACCATCTTTTAGATGCGCATCCGGATAATATTTTTATTTTGAAGTTCACTTATTGGATGAATATGTAGGGGAATGTTATAAATAAAGGTAAAAGCAAATAAGCCCGATTTCTGAAAAGAAACCGGGCTTATTAATTTGAGATGATTATTCTTTCCAAAATAGAATCAATTTTTGAAATGTTTAACTGTTTTTTAGTGATTAAAATTTTTTTAGGATCTAACCCATTAATAATTCTTTGTAGAGATGAGTCGTTGACTCATCTCTCTACGTTTTTGATATAAGATGACCCGCCGGGTCATCTCTACAGAATATGTATTTGTTTTATATCAATATAATCCGGAACGGTCATGGACCTTCTCTTCAAGCATTAAATCAATTAGGGTATTTTTTCCTTTCATTTTTTCCTTTCAATTATTTTCTCACTCATTAATTCAAACATTTCTTTAATAAATGAAATAAAAACCAGATGGCACAAGTATGGATTCCAAGATGAATGTTTTTAATAAAATTCTAAAGACATCTTGTGAAGAAATTATTTGTGTTTGCTGCGTTAAGTTTTATTTATACACCGGGATATTCACAGGAATCTGTCCTGCTGAAAATATCTCCTCTTACATTTAAAGATGACGGAAGTATAGATCCGGTTTTTACTTCACTTCTGCTTTCATATAATATTTTAAATATTAATGATGTCTTCCTTACCAGGAAAATACTGGATAAAGACGGGTGCGAAGCAAATCCATTGATGCAATGGGCAGTAAAAAACCGCCCCTACGACTTAATATTTAAGTCCGCATTAATGCTGGGTGAGAATTTTACTCTTAAATGGATAAAAAAAGAGAATGAATTCCTCG
>JBLNGL010000226.1:0-3043 GCA_050264735.1 Ignavibacteria bacterium
CGTTAGGTATGTTAAATGTTTTTTTATCAATCTCAATATCTTTCAAATCTAATATGAATACATCGTTGTTAGTGCTTGTTGAAAGAAACAGATCTATATTTTTTACATAAGCAATTTGACTGTCATCGGGGGAAAAATTAAAATCACTACCGCTTCCTAAAGAGAGAGGAGGGATATCGGTTCCGCTGTTTGAGGTTAAGTCAATATAATCATTTTTTTCTATATCAAATAAAAATAAATGACTCCTTTTATCTCCTCTCCATTGATCCCAATGACGGTACATAAGCTCCGTGAAGATGCTTGCTTTAACCTTGCTTGAATCTTTCTCCTTATCTTTCTTTTCATTGCAGTCCTGAGTTTCGCAATCCGGATAGACAGAAGATGCAAATAGGATTTTTTTCCCGTCATTGGACCACACATAATTATCAACTTGCGAATAAATATCTGTTAATTTTTTCTTTTCGATTCCATCCGCGGAACATAGATAAATTTGTCCATTCAGCAAATAGCTAATCTTATCGGTTCCCGGCCTGAACTTCGGATTTGTTTCATTCTTTTCAGAATTTACCAGAGGTTTTGAACCGCTTCCATCGGAAGAACAGATATAAATGTCACTGTTTCCTTTATTTTCTTCCATAGAATATTCAGTAACCATGAAAAGAATAGATTTACCATCAGCGGAAACATCAATATTTCCTATCCTTTTCATTCCCCAAAGATCTTCTATAGTTAGAGGAATTTTAGTTTGTGCATAAACGGATGAAATCAATATAAATAAGGAGAGACAAATTTCTTTCATATTCATTTAAGATTGTTATAAATGCTTAACGGACTAAGGCTTAAAAGTAAAAATAGGAGAGTTTAATAATAAAGGCAACGAACCGGAATTTAAACCTAAAAAGGTATTTTATGTTTAACTATTTTAGTAGGATCTCAAATAAAAAATTCCATAAAATTCTTTAAGGGTTCAATGCAGAATAATCCATTTTTTTTACCGGGCACCGATCAGCAGATGAAATCTTTATTTGAAGTATTAAAGCTGAATAAAAGTTCAATATTGATTTTAGGATCCGGAAGCGAAAAAATTGCCGGGGAATTAAGTGAAAAATATGATTCCCAATCAGTTTTAATCGTGGAAGACAGCGAATCACTGCTAAATTCAAGATCGAGGCTGGCGGAAGAAAATAAAATAAATGTAAGATTGATGAATTTTTCCGCTACGGATTTTAAAGATTCTCAATTTGATCTGGTTTATGCACAGGCTTCCATTTCAAATAATGCAAGAAATAAAATTGTAAAGGAGATTAAAAGAATTTTAAAGCCTGATGGTTATTTCTGTATAGGAGAAATTGTCAATTTCGCTCCTGATCAGCCGAAGTTTATAAATGATATGTTTTCGGTTTCAAACATTTCACCATTAAATGCCGATCAGATCAATGATTATTATTCATCAAGAGGATTTAAAGTTTTGTTTGAAAAAGATTTATCCTATACTTTAAAAGATTTTTACTTAAACAGCAGCCAAATGCTGAATGAAGCAGAAAGTACTCTTGATGAACGGGAAAAATCATTGTACAAAAAATTGATAAAAAAAATCAGCCATGAATCTAATATTTATTTAAAACTGGGGGGCGACAAACATTATGGTTTCAAAATGCTTCTCCTCCGTAAGATCGTAACCTTCAAGGTTAACGGATAGTTCACAACGGGTAACCCTTGAAGGTTCAAGAAGCTTAATACAAGGATAATTATGAAAAAAGGCGGTATACTGGAATTAAATATAGAAAAATATGCTTTTGAAGGGAAAGGAGTTTCGAAAATTAACCGCGAACCGGCGGGCGAAAAAAATTATGTGGTATTTGTTCATGGAGCTTATCCCGGAGATAAACTGCTTGCAAGAATCATTAAGGTAAAAAAGAATTACGCCGAAGCAGTCGTTGAAAGGATAATCCTGCCGTCCAAAAATAGAATAAAAGCACGCTGCAGATTCTTCGCCATATGCGGCGGCTGCACACAGCAGGATTTGGATTACAATTCTCAAATTAAATTCAAGGAAAAGCAGGTTGAAGAAATATTTACCAAACTTGGCGGATTTAAAGACCTTGCCGTTGAACCGATTATTCATTCCGAAAATATTTTTTTCTACCGGAATAAAATGGAATTCTCCTTTGCAAACAGGAGATGGCGGAAAAAAGAAGAACTTAATGCTGAAACTTATTTATCCGGAGAGGAAGAGATTGCTTTAGGTCTTCACGTGCCTAATATTTATGATAAAGTTCTTGATATAGACGAATGCTTTCTCCAGTCTGAACAGAGTAATAACATTTTAAACTTTACCAGAAATTTTTTCAAAGAGAAAAAAACAAGTGTTTATTCGATAAAAACGCACTGCGGGTATTTAAGAAATCTGGTGATAAGAATATCATTTCATACTAAAGATTTGATGGTAAATCTGGTAGCTTCGGAAGATAATAACTCTTTGATGAACCAGTATACCGAGACTTTAATCAAAAGTTTTCCTACTGTAACTACCGTTGTAAATAATATAAATTTGAAAAAAGCTGCTGTAGCTGTCGGCGATTATGAAAAAATATATTACGGAAGGGGTTACATCAATGACTCCATCGGAAACTACAAGTTTAGAATAAGTGCAAATTCATTCTTTCAGACAAACACCCTGCAGGCTGAAAAACTTTATCAGACTGCCTTGGATTATGCTGAATTGACCGGCAGGGAAACAGTTTACGATCTTTACTCCGGTGCAGGCACAATCTCCATTTTTGTTTCCAGGCATGCAAAAGAGGTATACGGGTTTGAAAACGCTGAAGCTGCCGTTAAGGATGCGGAAGAAAATAAAAGGCTTAACGGGATTGATAATGTTCATTTCATAAGTGCAGATTTATATAAGTTTTTTCTGCCGAAAATTGAATTAAATGATTTGGCGGTTCCCGATGCGGTAATTCTTGATCCGCCGCGCAGCGGGATGCACAAAACCACGGTGGAGGATGTAATAAAAATAAGTCCTGAAAAAATTATTTATGTA
>JBLNGL010000227.1:0-4381 GCA_050264735.1 Ignavibacteria bacterium
GATACTTCTTCAATATTTTTTTATAAAGATTAATATTAGTACCCTGAAGCGTTCCGTCTTTGGAAATATCGGTGCATAAATATTTTTCTATCCCCACTGATAAACAATAATCAATATGCTCGTAGATCGTGACTGAGGTATCCTCGGTCCAGCCGCGCACTGCAATTTTTTCATTTTTTGAATCTATAGCCGCAACAATTTTACTTGAAGAATATGAATTGACTATCAATTCAAATTCTCTCTTATTCTTAACAGCTAGCGATCCGATAACCGCGTTCTCAGCGCCAGCATTAAAAATTACAGAGGCAGTTTTTATATCTCTTACTCCTCCCCCAAACTCAATTTTCAATTTAGTTTCGGCTGCAATCTGCTTTACTATTTCAAGCTCGGTAAACTTTCCTGTTTTGGAGCCCAGCAGATCTACTATATGGACTATGGTAAATCCGAGGGATTCAAATATTTTTGCCTGGCGAAGAGGAGGATTTTTATAAAAAGTGATGAAGTCAAAACTTCCTTTTGAAAGCCTGACAATTTTATTCTGGTAAAGATCAATAGCAGGTATTATCAGCATAGCTCAATAAAGTTCTTAAGCAATTTTAAACCGGCATCCGCTGATTTTTCCGGGTGAAACTGTACCCCGTAAAAATTTTCTTTCTCCATGGATGCACTGAATTTTATTCCGTTATCGGTAATAGAGGTCGAATATTGATTTTCAGGCAAGTAGTAGGAATGAGCGAAATAAAATTTTTCTCCGTTTTCTATTCCGTCGAACAGTCTGCTTTTATTCCTATCTGGTGCTTTTTTAAATTCCAAATCGTTCCAGCCCATGTGCGGGACTTTGGTTTGGCCGGCATCAAATATTCTAGCTGCCCCCGGAAAAATTCCCAGGCAGGTTACATTTCCTTCGGACGAAAAGTCAGCCATCAGCTGCATCCCCAGGCAAATCCCCAGCAGAGGCTTTTTTTCCAATCTTAAGACACTGAATAAATTCAGTTTATGGAGCTGCTTTACTGCGAAAGATGCCTCGCCAACCCCCGGGAAAATTACCTTTTCCGCATTCAATATTTCCGTTTCATTCCTAGTAATTTTATATTTCTGATTTAACTGCTCAAGAGCGTTTGCAACGGAAGCTACGTTGCCCGCCCCGTAATCTATCAAAGCTATCATAGTACTCCTTTTGTTGAAGGAAGTTTTCCTGCGTTTCTTTCATCTATTTTGCAGGCTTCATTTAAAGATTTTGCAAAAGCTTTAAACATCGCCTCAATTTTATGATGATCATTCTTCCCTTTTGCTTTTATATAAATATTAGCTTTTAAACCGGAAGCTAATCCTCTGAAAAATTCTTCAGTCAATTCAGTCGGGAAATCCCCGACTTTTTCCCTGCTGAATTTGCATTTAAAATTCAGATACGATCTTCCGCCTAAATCAATTGCACAAACAGCAGCCGATTCATCCATCGGCAGAAAGTACCCGTACCTTTTTATTCCCGCTTTTTCTCCGAGTGCTTCAAGCAGACATTCCCCCAAAGTAATTCCAACGTCTTCAACCGTATGATGTTCGTCCACGTGCAGATCTCCTTTGACATTAACTGATAACCCGATGTTGCCGTGTCTCGCAATCTGCTCCAGCATATGATCAAAAAATCCTATACCTGTTTTAATATCAGGTTTTGAAATCCCATCGAGTGAAATTTTAATTTTGACTTTCGTTTCTTTTGTATTCCGGGAGCGGGAAGAACTTCTTATCCTTTTTAATATTTCATCAGCAGCTTCTCCAAAATTCCGGACTTTGCTTTTTTCAGAAACGAAAATTGATTTTTCCGACTTAATGTCGTCAGTTGAAATAATAAATTCATCCTTAAAAGTTTCTACTAAATCTTTATTTATCTCAATTCCTTCATTTTTAAGAATTTTCTGTAAAGAAGGATTCGCAGATAACTCTATTCCATCTGAAAATATTAAAAAACCTTTTTGAGATAATTTCTTCAAACCGCTGATTAGTCCGATAGATAACGGAGAATCAAGATTGAAGAATGAATTATTGATTTGTATTTTTTTCATTTTAACGAACTTAAATAAAATTTTTATCCTAAAATTTTTTTTATTTCATTCCAAAACAAATCGTTTTCTTCTTCAGTTCCAACAGATATTCTTAAACAGCCTTCAAGCTTGGGCTGAGTGCTTCTATCTCTTATTATTATCCCTTTCTCTGCCAATTTTTTCTGTACTTCTTTAGGTGCTTTACATTTAATTAAAATAAAATTTGCGTCCGATTCGAATACTTTCATTACCCCTTTTAAGCTTTCAAGCAGGTTCTTTAGCCTTTCTCTCTCTTTCAGAATTGATTTAATGTATTGATCTCTTTTCGCGCAGTTTTCTAATGATTTTTCAACAACATAACGTGTCAATGAGCTGATATTGTAAGGAGCTTTTACTTTTAAAAGAATATTAATTAATTCCTGGTCTGCACAGCAGAAACCAAGTCTTATTGCAGCTAATCCCCACGCTTTTGAAAAGGTTCTCAATACAACAAGGTTGGAATAATTTTTTACTTCATTTATCACCGAGCCTTCTCCGGCGAAGTCTATATAAGCTTCATCAACAATAATAATGCACTTAAATTCCTTGCACAAATTAATAATATCGCTTTTATCAATTAAATTCCCTGTAGGATTATTCGGCGAACAGACGAAAATAATTTTAACATTATCGGAATATTTTTTTCGAATAGATTCAAAATCGATTTGGAAATCATCATTCAGCAGAACCTGGATTGTTTCCACATTATTTATATCGCAGGCTACTTTATACATCCCGTAAGTAGGTTCGGGAATTATTACATGGTCTCTTCCCGGTTCGCAAAAAATTCTGATTAACAGATCGATTATTTCATCGGAACCTACTCCAAAAAAAAGATTTTCTTCGGCAATCGAATAAAAAATTCCGGTAATTTTTTTTAAATCCTTTTGATGCGGATCGGGATAACGGTTTAACTGAAGTCCGTTAATGCCGGTAAAAGTCGAGCCGAAGCTGTTTTCATTTGCATCGAGGAGAATACCCCTGTTGTACATATCGCGGGCAGATGTATAAGGCTTCAAATTAAGTATATTTGAACGTACAAGTTTTTTTATGTTCATAATTCTTTTTTACATTAATAGAGTATTGTCATTTCCACGAAAGTGGGAATCCATTTCCCGGAGTAAAAGTCATATCAAGAATAATGTCATTCACTCTCCCCTTTGGGGAGAGACGGAGAGGGGCCTCCTAACCTTACCCTCACCGCATTCCTATGCGCCTCAAGCCCTTCTACTTCAGCCAAAGTTTCAACTGCCGGTGCAATTTTCTCTAATCCATCCTTGGAAAGTATTTGAAATGTCATCGATTTCATAAATGATTCGACAGTTACTCCGCCATTTATCTTTGAATAGCCTGAAGTCGGTAAAGAGTGATTTGTTCCCGATGCATAATCGCCGGCGCTTTCAGGGGAATATTCCCCAATAAAAACCGACCCGGCATTCTGAATCTGCTTCCGGTATTTATCTGCTTTCTTTAAATTTAGAATTAAATGTTCAGGTGCATACATATTGCTGAAGTTTAACGCCTGATTTATGTTTTCCGTTATCATGGAAAAAGAATTGTGCAGAGACTTTTCTGCAAATTCTTTTCTCGGTAAATTATTTAACTGCCGAACTAATTCTGAATCGATTTTGTCTGCCATTTCTTCAGAATCCGATAAAAGCACAACCTGCGAATCCGGACCATGTTCAGCTTGAGAAAGAAGATCTGCCGCAGCAAAAACCGGGTTTGAATTTTTATCAGCTATAACCAGCAATTCACTGGGTCCGGCAGGCATATCGATTGCTGCTCCTTCAGGATCAATACTGACCAATAATTTGGCCGCAGTTACATACTGGCTGCCGGGACCAAAAATCTTATTCACTTTTGGAGCGGAAGGGTCGCCATATGCCATTAAAGCTATAGCCTGTGCACCGCCGAATTTGTAAAATTCAGTCACACCGCAAATTTTTGCTGCATAAAGTAAAGGAAAACTGATTTTCCCGTCTTTAGCCGGCGAACAAACAACTACTCTTTTACAGCCCGCAATCCGCGCCGGTATTCCAAGCATAAGCATTGTCGAAGGGAGAGCTGCGTTTCCTCCGGGAATATATAATCCTACATCCTCAATCGCTCTGAATTCCCTTGAACATTTTATCCCCTTTTGAATTTCTATTGAATATGACTTTGGAAATTGCTTTTTATGAAAATTCTCGATATTTCCTGCAGCAGTTTGTATTGCTTTCTTTGTATTTCTATCAATATTTTTTTCTGCTTCCCTGAATTCTTCCGATGTTATTCTAATCTCTTCACCAAAAAAAGAATCG
>JBLNGL010000228.1:0-3187 GCA_050264735.1 Ignavibacteria bacterium
GGTAAAAAAATGAGACTATCCTGAAGCTGATCCCTAAAGCCAAATGCCCCGCTCTGCTGGTAATAGGCGGTTCTTGCCCAAAGCCTTCCGGAAACAGTTTGATATTTAAGCCATTTATTAACGAGGATATTCATTGCATTATCCGGAGTGTCAATTGTTAACCGGCTAAACAGGTTTTGCCAAAAATTTTTGGTTTCAATTAAAGCATTGCTGATATTTTCCCCATTCTTAAATTCTTTAAGTACGGACGAAATCTCATCCTTTGTTTTTGACATTCCCATGAATACCGAAAAGTTTTCCGCAGAATCTCTTGCGACAGAAACATTAATTGAGATTGCTGCAATAGGATCATTCCATTTCCCGGTTTTTTGAGAAAGATTTCCGGAAATAACTTCTCTAGGTTTTTCCAAAGTTCCGTACTGACCTAAAAAAGCTTCTTTATCCCCTTGATAGCCGCTCACTTTTTTATTCGACGAGATATACCCTAAATAAGGATAATCAATGTTCCAATGCCCTCTGTCACCCAATGGAATTTCCCACAACCTTTTTGAAGCAATCAAAGAATTTAATTGGGAATCAAATTCGGTTTCTATGAAAGTTTTATGAAACTCCCGGTGATGATCTGCCGATGAACCAAGGCACCATTCGAAATAAGAGAATATTGAAAGGTTCAGATCTTTACCAGTTTCATTGTCAATTTGGAAATCCCAGATTTCCAGATTTTTATTTTTAGGAACGAATACGGTTAGAGTAATTTTAATTTTGTTATACCAGGAGATGAATTGAGAATACCCGAATCCTATTCTGCATTCATAGTTTGAGAGTTCTGTTTTAACAGGCATCCAGGCAGGAGACCAAAGTTCCCCGTTATCATTATTCCTAATATAGAAAAATTTCCCCCAGTCATCTTTAATTAAATCCTGGTGCCATCTATTCAGCCTATTAAATTCGGAATGAGTAAGCCAGCTGAAGCCTCCGCCGGCTTGAGAGACAACCAAACCGTATTCTCCGTTAGAGATGACATTTATCCACGGTTTCGGAGTTTTCCATGTTTTAACTATATACTCATTTCCGTCAGGTGAAAATGATCCGTACTTAGTATCAAAATTCATTCATGCATTTCCGATTTTTAAATTACTGGTTAAGAACAACGAAAATTATTTTTCGGATAAGATTCGGCTGATTATGACACTATTACGCGCAGGGCTTGATGATTAAAATATCAGATTAATTATCTGAAATTTTAATCATCAATTTTCCTGCAGGAATCACCGATTACCAACCCAGTAGATATTTTAACATGCCGGGGATCTTTTCCGTTTGGATTGTTAATTCTGTCCAGCAGCGCTCCGGCGGATGTTTTTCCTATATCGGATATCGGTACATGAACGGTTGTTAAACGCGGTGATAAAAATTCCGCAATAAAAATATCGTCAAAACCGGCAACGCCGATATCATTGGGTATAGAGAGTCCGAATGATTTAGCAACGCGGTAACATCCAATAGCCATCATATCATTGCCTGAAAAAATAACTTCAGGTTTTTCTTTCAAGCTCAGCAAACGGCGGCAGGCCTGCTCGCCGCTGAATACATTAAAATTTCCGTTAACAATCCAATCTTCACGGCACTCTACATTATAATGCTTCAATGCATCGATATATCCTTTAAATCTCTGAACAGAGTCGTTATTATGCAGAGGACCTTTAATGTGCGCAATTTTTCTGTAGCCGAGAGTTTTTATTAAATATTCAGTCATTAAAAATGAACCCTGGTAGTTATCAATTCCGACCGAATCAACACTGCCGATTTCATTTTTTGCATTGATAACAATTATTGGAATTGAGCTCTGCTTAATGATCTGCTTGATTTGTTCGCTGACAACCGGGATCAGAATTATTATTCCTTTTACAAAACTTTCGCTCATGAAATTCAATACAGCTTCGGCAATCGATCTTTGTCCATGTGAACTCGCCACGATGGTATGGAAACCTTCCGAATAGGCAACCTCATCAACTCCTCTGAAAATTTCCGTAAAAAATTCTCCTTCCAAATCCGGCAGAACAAGACCGATAATTTTTGTATCATTTTTTACTAGGCTCCGTGCAAACGCGTTTGGGACATAGTTTAAATTTTTTGCTATCTCAAGAATGTTCCTGCGGGTTGATGACTTTACTTTAATATTATCGTTTAAAGCCCTTGAGACAGTAGCAATGGAAACTTTTGCTTTTTCAGCAATTTCTTTAATTGTTGCAGCCATTTAGTGTAAACGTTTACATTAATATTAGATCAATTTTCTAAACTAGTCAAGTAAAAAGGTCAAAAAACTATTAAAGAATATGATTTGGAGCAATATTAACATTTCAGTAATGTAAATTTTTACATTTTTTAAGATTTTTTGCAGGGATAGGTAAAAAATCTCATTTACACTTTGTCAAAACAGGGTAAAAACCAAGCATTAAATTTTTGTTTAATATATTTTTAATGCCTAAATGAAAAAAAACTTAATATATATTTTTACTATAATATCTTCCGCCTCCTTTTTTCCGCAGGAGATAAAATGGGAAAACTTGTCGGCCGGAATATCTATAAATCATTTAATAACCCAAGGTGACTTGAAAGAATACTGGAATAATACTCCTGAAGGGGGTTTATTAATTAATTATATCATCGATAAAAACCTATCCTTTGAAGGTTCAATATCGTTGACTTATTTAAAACCGAAACCCGGGGAGAATCAATCTTCAGCAGCATTGCCCGATATTTTTCTTGTGAATATGCCTGCCGGTCTTAAATTCTCTTTTTTTTCCGGTGAAATTTTTACTTTTGATTTATCAGGCGGGATAACAAATACAACTTTTATCTTCACCGGGGATGCAGCGGAAAGTTTGAAGGAAAATAATATTGAATCTGAGTTCGGCTTCTTTATTTCGGCAGGTTTAGGCTGCAAGATGTTCAGTAATATTAATATCGAACTGTGCCCGGCTTATCAAAAAATATTCAGCACGCCGAATATTAGTCTATATCGCATAGGGATAAAAATCTTTTTTGATTTATGAAAGAGATTTTTAAAAAAACTGTATTTATTTTATTATTATTTTTTTTCCGCTTTACAGCTTTATTTCCGCAATCTTATGAAATGAATTCCTTTGGTTCACTCTTAGAAATGAGACCCGGTGATATTTTAGAA
>JBLNGL010000229.1:0-2638 GCA_050264735.1 Ignavibacteria bacterium
CGGGTTTGAGGAGAAGGATTATGCAGTAACGGGGAAATTCAATTCAAGAAAGTATTCCGAGTTAGTAGATGAATTAAAGATTGTGAGAGAAGCTAACCTCCCGATGATAAGAAGCTTCGATGAGGAGATGATTTCTCTGGCCGGAATTGTAAATGATAAAAGAGTAACAGTACTTGCTCTTCTTTTTATTATTGCCGGTCACCAGGAGCATCATTTACAAATTATTAAGGAGAGATATTTAAATAAGATGTAGAGTAATGAAGGTTATTGAGTTATTAAGTTATTGAGATATCAAGTTATTGAGTTATTAAGTTATTGAGTTATTGCCTTACTATCTTATTATCTTTTCAACTTATTAACTTAATAACCAATTAACTTATTACCCTATTTATCTCTGCAATAATCTTTTCCGTGGCACCCAGATTCTCATGAACATAGTTGTAGCTGATTCTTCCTTTTAATTCCCTTAATTCATCATTGCTGAAAAGCTGCCGGAGACTCCGGTAAGCTTCCTGCTTGTTTCTAACCATTATTCCCCCGCCCAGACGAAGCAGCTGCTGTGCTTCCTGTGAATTTTCAATTCTCGGTCCGTATAAAACCGGGATCCCATATACCGCAGCTTCCAAGACGTTATGGATACTCTGCTTAAAACCTCCCCCGATAAAAGCAACATGTGCATAAATATAAAGAGTAAGCAGTATACCGATAGAATCAATAATTATAACTCTCTCTCCGTCATACTGATTCATATGTGAAAAACGGATAGTCTTCAATGATCCCCTGAATTCATTTTCCAGCCTCTCAAGATTTGTCAAAGTTGGTTCATGGGGAGCAATAACCAGGACCACATTTTGCACAAAGTCAGTTAATTTAAGAAATACCGGGATTAATATTTCTTCATCTGCATTCCACGTACTTCCGGCAACAAAAACTTTTTTGTTTTTAAAAACATCATCTTTAACTAGATTTTTTTCCCTGGCAAGCAGGCTCCTGCTGCGGACCCTGTCGAACCTTGTATCCCCTACAGCTTTTAATTTTTCATCGGTGCATCCGAATTCTTTAAATCCATTAATATCAGACTGAGTTACCGTTAGAATTCTTGTTATATCATTAAAAAGATGCTTATGGAAATTTTTTATAACCGGGATTTTCCTGGGTGAATTTTTTTTCATTGTAGCATCAACAAGGTAACAGGAAATACCGAATTTTTTCATTGCCCAAATATGGTTGGGCCAGATGTCATAACGCATCATCAATGCAAGATCCGGACGTACAATTTGTATAAACCTTTGTGCCATCGACCATGAATCGAATGGAAGATAGGAAACCAGGTCAGCGTAAGGATATTTTTTTGAATTTTCATACCCTGACGGGGAGAAGAATGTAATCAGGATATTTATGTTATTATCCTTTTTTAATTTTTCAATGATCGGTTTGGCCTGTTCAAATTCTCCCAGGGAAGAAGAATGAAACCACAGCAGTTTTTTTGATTTATCCAGCGAAAGAGCATTGAGTATCAGTTCTTCAAAAATTCTTTTTCTGCCCCGGATTGCTTTTTTAAATTTCTGGTTAAAAAAGCCGGCAATATGTACCGCTAAAAACAAAACCGGGATAACAATAATATTATAAAGAATGAACCAGATATTCTTCATTAATAATTTAGGAGGTGATTTAATTCTTGAAAAGCTGATTGAGGAGTTAATTCGAGCATGCATTTAAAATGACCGAGGGGACAGCTTTCTCTGCCGATATGAGTGCATGGCCTGCAGTGTAAGCCTTCATTTTCCAACACTTTGCTTTTGTTTTTATAAGGGAAGAAACCAAACACTTTTACAGTAGACCCGGAAAAAGCTAAAACAGGAACGCCTGCGGCGCAAGCTGCATGCATCAGTCCCGAATCATTGGAAATTACTGCCTTACATTTTTTCATATCGGCAACAGTCTGAAGTATATTGTTGCTGTTGCAGAAATTTAATCCCATGCTGACATTTGCCGAAACTTCACAGCAGGTATCAATATCATTCCTGCCGCCCAATACGACTACTTTATAGCCTTCGGAATTTAATAATTTACCCAGTTCTATATAGTTCTGTTTCGGCCACATCTTCGTGAAATGCTTGGAACCCGGCGCAATACCGATATACTTTTCATCAGTTTCCAGCAAGGATTTATTCTCCGTGATTAAATCTAAGCCCTTATCATCAAGCAATAAATTATCGAAGATCCCGGCATATCTTTGAGGCATTTGAGGAGCATCTTTCAGCCGGTTGATTTTAAATTTAACTAGGAGGAACTTTAAAAGGTTTTTTTTCCTGAATCTAATTTTTTCAGACGGGAGCTTGAAGCATACAGCACGGGAACGGAAGTTATTCTGCAGGTCTGCAATCAAATCATACTCTTCCCTTAATAAATTTTCTATCAGTTTCTTTCTCTTCTCTCCTTTTTTCTCAAAAGTAAAAATGTTGGTAACGTAAGGATTATTAATTATAACATCTCTATAACCTCTTTTACAGAGAAAGTCTATTTGAATTCCGGGGTAATTATTTTTTAATGCGCGTATTACCGGAGTGGAAAGAAGAATATCCCCCAGGGAACTCAACCTAATAATCAATAACTTATGTACTTTAGATAAATCCAA
>JBLNGL010000230.1:0-2960 GCA_050264735.1 Ignavibacteria bacterium
GAATGGATACCTAGCTTACCTCGGAAGACAGTCAAACTCAGTAACCAAATAACTCAATAACTAAATAACTCAATAACTAAATAACTCAATAACTAAATAACTCAATAACTATATAACCAAATAACTGATCAACTTAATAACTCAGTAACTATAACCATGAAAATCTACACTAAAAAAGAATTAAACGAATACCATCAGTCCCTTGCCTATGAGGATATCAGTCTTATTCCAACTGAAATATCCAGAGTACAGTCCAGAATCCAGGCTTCTACTGCTTCCAATTTTTTCGGATATGAGCTTTCTCTTCCCGTCATTTCAAGTCCTATGGAAACTGTTACAGGCCTTGAAATGGCAAAAACATTAAATAATCTGGGATGCCTCGGAATCTTAAACAGATTTGATTCTTCATTAAAAGATCTTCTTAATAATCATGAGTACGGCAAATCTGTAAGGGCTGTTGCAATAGCACTAAACACACCGATGGAGACAATTGAAAAGCTTGTTGAAAGAAAATACATAATCTGTATTGATACTGCCAATGCGAACAATTCTTCCGTGCTCAGGAAAACTGAGGAAATAAAGACAAAATTCAATCCGAAAATTATTTTAGGGAATATAGCTGTAGGAGCAACGCTTATACATCTGGAAAATGCCGGAGCAGATGCAGTCAGGGTGGGAATCGGAAGCGGAAGCGTCTGTACTACTTCAATACAAACCGGTATCGGCATAGGGCAGGTTTCATCGCTTCTCAGCGTATATCTAGCCAGGGAAAGACAGAAGCTTAAAATAAAGATTATTGCAGACGGCGGAATTAAAAGCACAGGTGATATTGCAAAAGCAATTGCATTGGGTGCGGATGCGGTAATGCTCGGAAGAATGCTTGCGGGTACAAAAGAAACTCCCGATGAAGTGATAAAATATAACGGGCAGCTTTGGAAAAAATACCGGGGCTCAGCCTCATTCGGCGTTAAGGTGAAGGACGAGTTCATTGAGGGGGAGGAAACTATGGTTCCTTACAAAGGGGCGGTGAAAAGTATTCTGGACGGAATTGCGGACGGCTTAAGAAGCTCGATGAGCTATATGAACTGCATGAACCTGGATGAACTCCGCTTTACGGATACTTTTGCGATCCTAAGCAATTATTCTTACCTGGAGAGGCTGCCGAAGGCTTGAGTTGGCAGTACAAGGATCAAAGGCTAAGGCTGCGCCAAGAAAAGAACATGAAGTTATTTATTTAATTTAATTTCTTAAAAGTTAAAAGATATTTTTGTACGTAATCCTTTTCTAACAAAAAGTTAAAAAAATTTTTAAAAATTTTGTTGCGATTTTGCAAATAATTTCTGAAATAAAGGATCAAGATCCCGATGCAACCAATGATTCCAGGTTCTCTTCAAAAGCATCTTTCCTAATCATAAATTTAAAAAGGCCTTTTTCGGTAGGGACTTCTTTATTATCCGGAGTAAATCCTGCGGTGTATGAAGCAATCAAAATGTTTGTATACAGGTTATAAATATTAATTTCCCTGGAAGACGCAGTTATTAAATATTTTTCTCCTTGATATTTTATTTCAGGAAAAACCTCTGCAAATTTTTTACTTTTATATCCGTCCGGAATTTCTTTCGGGGTAAATAAAATATTTCTTCTTAAAGAAATTATATAATGATTTTCAGTTTCGCTGATTGAATAAAAAGGACCCTCGGAGATTTTAACATTCTTATCCGGCACATCAACTGAAACCAGAGATCCGCTTTTTAGGCTGTCTATAAATTTTTCAAATTGATTGGTTGGGGGAAGCATCAATGCATTCACTTTTATTTCCGAAACGAAATTTTCTGTGCCGCTGTATTTTTTATAGAGCTTCAAATAAGATTCAATTCCAAACTGCTTCATTAAAAATAAAGAATATAGTCCTGCTACAGGGTAAGTGATGGAAGCATCTTCGGATAAAAAATCTTCTTTTGTAAGGATCGAATTAAATTTAATTATTCCTGATTTCTGCAGGAAATATCCTGCGTCAAACAGAATGTTCCTGGATAGTCCTCCTCTTCCTCCCGTCGCAACGGCAAATCCTTCCTGGAAAAAAGGGAGAGTATACAAAGGAAGATTTTTCAGCTTAAAATTAATTAACAAATGTGCAAGTTCATGAAAATGACAGTTGTAAGTTGTAATGATTTCATCGAATGCCAGTATATAAATTCCGCGGGTGGCAAAGCCGGTTAATTTTTTTATTTCGTCTTCATCCCTGCAGAGAATGTAAATAATTTTTTCTTCCTCAAGAAGCTTTTTCTGATTTTCTTCTAGCTGCAGCAATTCAGCCATAATTGATATATAATTATCAAAAGCTTCGACTGAGTAATCGTTAAAAAGGGAAGAATCGCTGATAAAAAAATTAAAATATTTTGTTTTGAAATTCTTCCATCCCGAAGTGAAATAATAAGCATGAGATATGAACTTACCATCCTTGAAGTAAAAATCTTTTGAATAATTCCTGGATTGAACAAAGAATGTAATTTTTGAAAAATCTTCTTCGAGATCTTCTTCTTTTAGCAGATATGTTTTACCGTCCCTTATTTCATCCTTTACTTGTTTATCGATATCAAAAGAAATCAGGAATTTATTCTTTATCCCTTCATACCGAATTCCCAGTCTTTCCGATTTTGCCAGCTCGCTTTTATTTAAATATTTTGAAAGATCATCGGCATCGGCTATCAGATCTTTAAAAAAATTTCTAATCTCTTTATTAATTTGCTGGGGGAAATTTTGGGCACATAGAAAGGCAATAAAAAGGAATAATATCCTCATGAAAGCTCCCGATTATGTTGAGCAGTCAAAAGTAAAGGATTAAGCTTTAAGTTAAAAGACAGGATTCCGGTTGCATCCCGGTATAAAAAAAGTCTCAGCGAGGTTTGAAATTTTTTAATCTGAGGGAGTTGCTTACAACAGAAACCGAACTGAAAGAC
>JBLNGL010000231.1:0-3753 GCA_050264735.1 Ignavibacteria bacterium
GCATTGAGCAAAGCATCCTTTATTTCTTTATCAACCAGCTGGGGCTGGTTTGCATTTATTAAGTTAATTGAATTTAAACGCACTCCCGGATTTTCTTCATTTAGTATAGAATATGTGAGGATATTCTGAATTCTCTCGTCATTAATCTTTCCTTTCATTCTAACAGGCTTTACTGCATCAAACATAAATTCAACTTCCCCGTCGCTTGCATCCTGATCTATAAACCTGACGTTTTTGATTTTCGTATTTTCCTGGACGGCAGGGAGAGTATTATTATCCTTCCGAACTTCCGTAAAAATCTGTGTTTCTTTTTCCTGGCGGAATACCAAAAACCCGAGCAAAAACCCGACAACCAATACTGCGATAGTTCCAAATGCAATTTTATAATTGAACATGAAGAAATCATTGAGCCGGTTTTTAAGATCTAAAAAAATTGATGAAGAATATTTCTTTTTCTGCACTTCTTCTTTAAGTGCATAATGCAGCTGAGCCCTGGCTTGCTCAAGAAGCTTATCGTGTACATTCCGAGGTTTCCCTGAATTCTTTTGAAGTGCAGACATGACTTGGTTCATCTCCTTAAATTCCGCCGAACACTGGGAACATGTTTTCAAATGCTCCTCAAGCAGCGCTTTTTGCGTGCTGTCGAGTTCATTTACGACAGCCATATTAATTAATTCTTTAAATTTTTTGTGATCCATTTTTTCTCCGTTATTTCTTACTCATAAATCGGTTCCAGCCAGGTTCTTAATTTTCTTACAGAATCGAATAAGCTTTTCTTTACTGTGCCTTCGCCGCACTTCAGCATAATCGCTATATCTTTTATTTTATATCCTTCATAATGTTTAAGAACGAATATCATCTTTTGCTTAGGCGAAAGCCTCTCAATTGCTTTATTCAAATGCATTGCCGTTTCTGAATTTGAAGCCTGCTCTTCCGGGGATAAAGATTGTTCATCTTCTATCTCAATGTATTCTTCTTCGCCTGATTCTTTTTCCTTTATAAATGAAATCATTTCATCCTTCTTCTTTCTTGTTCTGAATGTCAAGCATACATTTGTTGTAATCCTGAATAACCATGTCGAAAATTCGCTCCGGAATTCAAATTTCTTTAAACTTTTAAAAACTCTTAAGAACACTTCCTGGTAAATATCCTTTGCATCGTGGTCATTTTTTACATATTTAAGTGCAATAGACAGGACGCTCTTATCATACCTGTAAATTAATTCCTCAAATGCACCTATATCGCCGTTTTTGGCTTTATGTATAAGCTCGTTGTCGCTGGCCGCCATTTTTTTCCTTAAATACTGTTAGTTAGACTTCGATATATGAAAAAAGGTTGGGGGAATGCCCCGTTAAAATAATGCTTTTTTATTTAGACTTTTATGGATAGTTAGATCAACACTGCCCTGTTTGTTTATCAATAGAAATAAAACCTGTTCAAGTTCAGGTTCAAGAACTTAAACTTGTACTTGATCTTGAACTTGAACTTACACATGAACCTCAATTACAATGTTTATTGCAAAGATTAAATTATAATTTTATTACTGTAGCTTTTTAAGAAAAGAAACAATAGCTTTCGTTAAATAAAGGGTGAAAAATGAAAAGAATATTACCCTGCATTCTTTTATTTCTATTCCCCATTTATAGCTGCAATACTACCGAACCTCCTACTCCTCCCCAGGAACAGCCTAAAGCAAGAAATTAAATCTCATTGAAACAACGTGTACCGAAGCATTTATCAAACTCTCTGCAGAGGACACTGGCCTGGCTACTAATATTACAGTGAATAGAGATGAAAACCTTCTCTTTAATTTCACATTAACAATACCGGACACAACAATATATTAGATGAAAACCTATTGCCGGGTAAAACCTATGTTTACCAAACAAGAAGCATGATAAAAGGAAAAGAAGAGATTGGAGATACGCTACAGGTAAAAACATTGGATACAACCAGTCACGATTTTACCTGGCAGAAGTATGAATTTGGTGAAGGAGCAAGCAGTATTTTTAATGATGTGGCAATAATTGATGAAAATAATATTTATGCAGTTGGAGAAATTTATTTAAATGATTCCACCGGGCAGCTAGATATTAATGCTTATAATCTTGTTAAGCGGGATGGAAATAGTTGGAATTTTCAAAGAATTATGTTTTACACAATTTGTGGACAGCAAAATAGAACTCCTTATCCAGCTAAATCCATATTTATTTTTAATGAAAATTCAATATTAGTAGCTATGAATGGAGATCAAATTGCTAAAATAGAAAATGGTACGCAAACTACTACTTTTTGTTTACCATGGTCTTTTACAATTAATAAATTTTGGGGTATTAATGATAATGATTTTTATATGGTAGGAAATGGCGGAAACATAGTTCATTACCAAAACGGCACATGGCAGAAGATAGAAAGCGGAACAGAATTGAATTTAAATGACATCTAGGGAGATTACTACGAAACCTCTAGTGAACTAGAAGTCATATCTGCCGGTGGAAATATTTTTCTGGGAACTGAAAGAATATTATTGCAGATTATAAATGGAAATCAAGTACAGGAAATAAATCCTGCTGGGACTATTGCTTATCCGTTTGGCAGTGTTTGGTTTGAGAATAAAATAAAATACTACTTAGGTGGTGCTGGTTTATACACGAAATATTATAATGAAAATAGCTGGAAACGGATTTCCATACCAAGCTATTACATTTATTCAATAAAAGGAAATGGGCTTAACGATATTGTTGTCTGCGGCGGTTTTAGGGTATGTAGGTCATTTCAATGGAGAAACATGGAAAAATTATTTGGGTGAAGGACTTGAGGAGATTTCAGGGAATTATTATTCAACAGCCATTAATGACAATACAATTGTCGCAGTAGGAAATTCAGCAGATGGGAAAGCAATTGCCGTAATCGGCGGACGTTAAATAAGATATGAGGTAAAGTTCGATGCATCCAATCTTGCATGCGGAATGTATATTTATCAGTTGAAATTTGGAGAATTTATTTCCTGCAGGAAGATGATGCCGGTGAAGTAAATGAGAATGAAAAAGTTCAAGTTCAGGTCAAGTATTAGAAAATTTATACAATCTTTCTTGAACTTGAACTTGCTCTTGAACTTGAACTTGCTCTTGAACTTGAACTTGACAGTCGCTCATTTTAAATCAAGATTAGAATTATTAAATCACCCCCTGATCAATCATCGCATCCGCCACTTTTAGAAAGCCTGCAATATTTGCACCGTTCACATAATTCCCCGGTGTACCGAATCTTTCCGAAACCTGCATACAGGTTGTGTGAATACTTTTCATAATCAGGCGCAGACGGTTATCAACTTCTTCCCTTGTCCAGGGCATTCTCTGGTTATTTTGGGTCATTTCCAGTCCGGAGACAGCAACTCCCCCAGCATTTGCAGCTTTCGAAGGTCCATACAAAATTTTATGATCCAGAAAGAGTTTCACTCCTTCTAAAGTTGTGGGCATATTTGCGCCTTCACTTACTACATAAACACCATTATTCAAGAGATTCTGAGCATCTTTGTCATTGATTTCGTTCTGCGTAGCACA
Source organism: Ignavibacteria bacterium (assembly GCA_050264735.1). Classification (GTDB taxonomy): domain Bacteria; phylum Bacteroidota; class Ignavibacteria; order Ignavibacteriales; family Ignavibacteriaceae; genus DATKLQ01. The sequence continues at coordinate 3,564 of JBLNGL010000231.1, forward strand.
TGGGAAAGCACAATCGGCTTTATGATCCCATAATGAATTATAATGGTCAGCCGGATTTGATTCGGTATAAACTGCATCCTTATATTTCCCTGCATATTCTTTTATTCTTCCCCGCTTAACATTTTTCAGGTCCATAATATATTTCCATTTGATCTTGTCTATTCCTTCTTCATCATAAATATACCCGTTG
>JBLNGL010000232.1:0-3900 GCA_050264735.1 Ignavibacteria bacterium
ATCTGAAAATGTAACCAAGCCAGAAATGAGCTTCAGAATTATTGGGATTAATATATAATGCTTTCCTGATAAGTTTAACAGCCTCAACAGATTTACCTGTTTCAACATAATGAGCAGCAAGGTTGCTCAGAGCCGACAACAATTCGCTGTTAATGGAGAGTGCCTTTTTATACATAATTTCTGATTTTTCTCTCATGCCTTTTCTTCCTACATCATACTGTGAAAGTATATTGTAACGGAAGCCAAGTTCGGAATAAGCAGGTGCATATGTTGAGTCAAGCTCTAAAGATTTCTTAAGCATTGAGATAGAAAGATGGGTATCATTATTATTGTAAGGGTATGATATCGCTCTCAGATAGTATTCATATGCCAGAGGATTTCCAGGTGAATCAGAGTTCCGTTCATTTGTTGTAAATTTAACTTTAAGGCCATTAGTTACTTTTTCAGAAACAATTTCCTGCAGTTTAAATGTATTCTCATATTTGACATCAAAGTCGTCTCTCCAAATTAATTCATTATTATGAATATCAATTAATTCTAAATTTAATCTGATTATGCCTGCTTCTTTCAAATAGCTCCCGGTCAAAATAAAATCTACCTTCAGTTTATTACCCGCAGAAGCCGGATCAATATGTTGGTTTTCATATTGTCTTACCGCACTTGATGGTCTGACCAGGATATTGCTAACATAAGCCAGGGAACCTATAATTTGATCGGCAAGGGCGAAACCGAGGAAATTTGTTTCGGGATCGTTACGGATATTAATAAAAGGAACAATTGCTAATTTTTTTACTGCCGGTTTGTCGGCTTCGGCAGTATTCTTCCTGAATGAATTCCATAATAATGAAAACAGAATTATTATAGATAAAAATATTGATCCGATTAATAAATATGGTTTTCTCTTGAGCCTTTTTGTTTTGGATTTTACCTTAAGTGATTCCTCTTGCTTGCCGATTTTTTTTAATTCTGATATTAATTCATTGATGCTCCCGTACCTGTCTGCCGGATTTTTTGATAATGCTTTAAAAATGATTCTTTGATATTCATCTGGTATATCGTTTCGAATCCCTGTAATCGGCCGGGGGTCTTCGTTCAAAATTGAATAAAAATATGCCTGGTTATAATCACCCTTAAAAGGGAGCTGCCCGGTAAGCATTTCATACATAACAACCCCGAAAGACCAAATATCTGTCCGGTGATCTGCCTCACTTCCCTGTATTTGTTCGGGAGACATATAAGCTGCAGTTCCGAAAGCTGAATTAATTTTTGTAACCCCAATGCCCTGACCAATTTTTGCAAGGCCGAAATCCATAATCTTGGCATTGCTGTTTTTGGTAATCATTATGTTTGAGGATTTTATATCTCTATGAATTATTCCTTTGGTATGCGCGGCCTTTAAACCTTCCGCTATCTGCATGGCAATATTAAGAGCCTCGTCGATGGGGGGGAGGGAAGCTTTGATCAGATCTTTCAGCTCCTTACCTTCAATATATTCCTGTACAATAAAAACTTCGCTGCCGGATTCTTCAATAGAATGAATAGTTGAAATATTCGGATGATTCAAAGATGCTGCTGCTTGTGCTTCTATTTCAAATCGCTGCCGTTCTTCCTGGTTGACAGAGATATGGTGTGGAAGAAATTTTATTGCAACTTCTCGTTTTAATTTTGTATCCTCGGCTTTATATACTACACCCATCCCGCCTTCGCCAAGCTTTTCTAATATTCTGTAATGCAGAATTGTTTTTCCGATCATAAATACTTTATAAATTAATTCAATACTTCGGCGGACAGGTCCGCCCTGTCCGAAAACGAAAGCAGTCGGGCTTCGCCTGATTTTTCAATTATTTTATAATGAGAAATATTATGTCCAATCATTTACTATTCTATTTAATAAATGATCTCACTGCAATTTACTTAATAACGCCTGAAAACGCGGCTCATTCTTGAGAGAATCATAATCGGGGTCATGTTCGATCCAATCTCTTTTACCAAAACCCTTCCTGACAGCCAGTTCTAAAAGATCGAGCGCTTTTTCTTTATTACCATCTTTTGCATAAAGACAAACTCCATTTATTAAAACACCGGAATCTTCCGGGTATAATTTCAGAGCTTTATTTATCCATTCAAAAGCTTCTTCTCTTTCTCCGAGTTCAAACAGATCAGTTGAGCCAAGAGAAAGGACTCTTCTGTCATTTGGATTAAGTTCTAATTGTTTTCTGGCCCTGTTTATTCCTTCCCGAAGTATTTCCTTTTTTTCATCTTTCCCGAGCATACGCAAAGACTGAGATGCAAGAACCATGCTTTGAAAATCCTCCTTCCGGACTTCAGATGCTTTGAGAAACAATTCAGCAGATTTCTCAATTTGCCCCCGTGCAAAGGAAGCTCTCCCATACAGATAATATGCATCAAAAGAGTTTGCATTTAAGCGTATGGCTTCATTAAATTCTTGTTCAGCTTTGTCATATCTTTCACCAAGGGAAAGAACAAATCCGCGAGATGAATGACTTTCAGACAAATTGGGAGCTAAAGCAAGTGCTTTGAGGCTATTTCTTTCTGCGGCTAAAAGATCAGTATCTTTTCCACCCTCCCATTCATAATGCCACGAGTGTACATCTGCAAGACCTGCATATGCCGGTGCATAATTAGAATCCAGATCAATAGCTTGCATAAACATATTCTTTGCTTCATCTAAAAGTAGATTGTGAAAAAGCTGGCGTCCTTTAAGAAAATATTCGTAAGCTTCAATAATCGTTTCCGGGCGACGGATAACCTCTTCTTCTTCACTGGTTAAAAAACCTTTTAAAGAAGTTGCAACATTTTTAGCTATATCCTCTTGAATTGAAAATACATCTTCAAGTACCCTGTCATAACGATTTGACCATAAATGGGAACCATCAGAAACTTTCACTAGTTGAGTTATAATTCGCAGACGATTGCCTGCTTTACGTACGCTGCCCTCTAAAAGTGTCTTTACATCAAGAGTTTTTCCAATTTCCCTAACATCAAGGTTTTTACCCTTAAAAGAAAAAGCCGATGTCCTGGCTATAACCCGAAGATTATTCACTTGTGCAAGTGCATTTATTATTTCCTCAGAAATACCATCGCAGAAATATTCCTGTTCAGGATCAGCACTTATATTTGAAAAGGGAAGTACAGCAATAGATGACCTTGAATCTATTACCAAATTTTCAGAGTCTTTTCTATTTTTTCCGGCAAGATTATTCAAATCTGAAATTACCTCACTCATCTTTTGATAACGTTCTTCGCGCTTCTTAGCTAGTAATTTATTCAATATAGCTTCAAATCCCATTGGAATATTATTGTGTGTTGTTAATATATTCTCCACGTTTTCATTGAGAATTGAATAAATCACCGCCTGATCATAATCTGCTTTGAAAGGTAATTGTCCGGTAAGGATTTCGTAAAGTACTACCCCAAAAGACCAAATATCTGTCCGTTGATCTAACTCTTCTGCTCTTGTTTGTTCCGGAGACATATATGCAATTGTTCCAATTGTTGAACCTATTTTTGTAACATGTGCACCTTTACCAATCTTTGCTAATCCGAAATCCATTATCTTAACTTTCCCATCATTGTTAATCATTATGTTGCCGGATTTAATATCTCTGTGTACAATTCCTTTTTTATGTGCAGCTTCCAGACCTTCTGCTATTTGTATTGCTATATTAATTCCTTCATCAGTCGGAATTGGACTTGTTTTGATTTTATCCTTTAACTCTTCTCCATTTATATATTCCATCACTATAAAAACATTTTCACCAACTTCTTCAATGGAAAAAATTGTAGTTATATTAGGATGATTTAAAGAAGCAGCTGCCTGTGCTTCTATTTCAAATCGTTTTAGCTCTTCTTTATCTGCAGAGATATGATGAGGTAAAA
>JBLNGL010000233.1:0-3286 GCA_050264735.1 Ignavibacteria bacterium
TCGGTTCCAAGAAAATCAGATTCAAGCGCAAGAATTACTTTAGCTTCATTCCATTTAATTAGAGGAAATTCTCCGCTGCCGTAGATCTTTCTCCATGCAGAGTTCCTGATTTCTTCATTAAATAATTCATAAGAATAAATTCTTGCGGATGGAAACCTGGAAGTGAAATCGTCGAGAACTTTTTTCCCTGTTGGAGAAATTATCTTATTAGTTATCACTGCAATTTGTTTACTGCCGGCTTTATTTAATTCATTAATAATTTCAGAATCAACTGTTTCCCAGGATGATTCCTTTAAGGATCCTTTTTCTCCTTTCATCGGGTCTTTTAATCTCTCCGGATTATAAAGATTTAAAATGTTAGCATGCCCCTTTGAACAGATTTTTCCTTTACTTACCGGATGATCAGGATTGCCGTCAACTTTAATGGGTCTGCCTTCTCTTGTTTTGATTATAATGCCGCAGCCGTTTGAACAGGCGCTGCAAGTAGATGCATAATATGTTGGTTTCCCGGGGAGGACTTCCTCAGGTTTTTTTACATAAGGAATTATTTCTCCCTTATCCCTGTAATCTGCACATCCTGCTCCGGCAAGTGCCGCAGAAGCTCCCAAAAGGGCTAAAAATTTTCTCCTTGAAAAAACAGACATTTCGGATGGATTAAAATCGTCGGTAACTCCTGATTGAAATTCATGCTGCGATTGTTCGAATACCTTCGGATCATTATAAAGTTCTTCAAAACTTTTCCAGTAATTAGGATCCGGATTTACTTGATTAGACCCGGTTAATTCCTTCTGAATTTCATTATTCGGGACTATAGCAGAGTTTGCCGCGCTGCCCCATGAAAGTTCAATTTGATAAACTTTTCGGTTATTATTATTATTTTCTTTGTTTTTATCTTCAGTCATTCAATTCACCTGGGTTTCCTACTGACTGCGTCCGGATTTATTTCAACAACAACTTTTCTGCTCTGTTTCTTAAATAGATTAAATAAAGAACCTGATAAACCGGAAATAAATGCGAATGCAGCAAGTCCTGCTGCGGATTTTGTAAAGAATTCAATTCTTTTAATTTCCTTTTTTGCTTCCTTAGATTCCATTAATTACCTTTTTTTTATTGAACCCCATTCAAAGTGTCACTTTTAAGCATATTTAAGTACTTATCTATGGCATGCAAAGCAGTTATCCGGTCCGTTTACGATACCTTTTACCTCCGGAAGCTTTTCATGCGCATTGCGGTGGCAGTCGAGGCATGCCGCCATAGTAAATGAATTTATCTGCATTATTTTATCCATTTGTCTTACATCGCCATGACAATTAATGCAGTCAATTCCTTTATTTACATGAACACTATGATTGAAGTAGACAAAATCAGGAGTCTTATGAACGCGCTTCCAGGGTAATACGGCGCCATCGTTATAATATTTTGCCAGCTTAATAATTTCCGGCCTGTCTTTTCTTGCGACAGAATGGCAGTTCATGCAGATATTAAGTGATGGAACCAGGGCATGCCGGGTTTTTTCCACTCCCGTATGGCAGTACTGGCAGTCAATATTCATCTGTCCGGCGTGCAGCTTGTGAGAAAAAAGTATCGGCTGATCCGGCGAATAGCCGATGCCGTCTCGCTCTGCCCTTGAGGCAAAATAAGTTATTGCAAATGATGAAACTGCAACAAAGATTGTTATTGGAAGGCGGATACGAAGAATGTGATCCAATAAAGAATTTTTCATTAATCCCTTAAAGCGTTCTGAAATTCAATTTAGAAAAATTAGAAAAAATAGTTAATAGCCGTGACGTTTATATCACAGGCATCCAAAAACTTTTTTTGTATAGATTAGCGAGATTATTGAGGCCGACCGGCTGAGTTACTTTTCTAAAAATTAATTCAGATTTCCAATCATCCTCGGATTAGGCCTTTAAGGCATTCAGACTTGTTCCATCACAGCTCATCGAAAGCTAATGTATTCTGATCAATTTCGATGCGGCAAAATTATAAAAATATGAGATGAAAGCAAAAGAATTGCCGTTAACATTTAAAGCAACTTCTTTTTCTTTTATTTAATAATTACTTAATATATTCTTAACCTATTCTTCAAACTAAAAACCTATTTTTATTTAGGCGTTCAGGCAAAAAATTTTTAGAGGGATTAATAATGACAACAAGTGAAACACTTCGGCATTTCGATCAATCCGAAATGGAAGATTATTTGCATGAAGATTTCTCCAATGATCATGAAAAGAAATCACATCAAAAGAATCAAACAGACGGGGTTAAAGTTATGTTGTTATTTTTAGGGGTTTTGGCGGGATCAATAGGATTTTTAAGTTATTTCGATAAATTTAACCAAGATTCATCTTTCCCGAATCAGGAAAACTTCAGCTCATCGATTTAACCTTTGAGAATTTTTTGAATAATCAGGTTTTCCTGGAATAAGAGAGTCTCATAATACTTCAGCTTTTTCTCTAAGTAATCTGCCCTGCTTGCCGGTTTGGTTGAAAAAAAATTTTTCTGGATCTCTTTTATATAATTAAGTTTTTCATCAATGATATCTGATTCAATCGTTTTATTATTCAGATAATCCTGGTTTGAGTCTAAATTCTGATTTTTTTCCATTTTTGTATGTGTTTATAGTGGGAACTAAATATAGATTTTAAAAAAATCTTTTTCAAGATTGATTTTAAAAATTATTTTTTATCAATATTATTTTTTGTTTTATTTAATCAAAAATCCTAATAATGTATTGATAAATTTATATTGATTGGCATAATAAAGATTAAATGTTTTTAAAAGGAAAGATAGATGCAGAAATCATTTTGTAATTTGATGATTACCGTTCTGACCGCAGAATTGCAGCTGACAAGCTCCATAATAAATGTTATCCCATCACAAGGTATTACCTGCCATCAAACAAGTTTTGAAAATTTAACTTTTAAGTTGTATAATGAAATGCTGAAATAGAATTCCTCTGGAATAAATCATAATAAAAATTGGGATTACATTGAAATTAAAAAAATCAACCATTGTATTCTTTCTTATAATATTTATCATTCCGTCTTTTTTTAATAGAATAAAATCCCAGCCTCATGAAGTTTTAAATGCAGCTCAGCTTAAGCTTGCGTTGAAAAAATTAAATGTTCTCGGTAGTGTCTTATACGTTGCAGCGCACCCGGACGATGAAAATACTGCAGTACTTTCTTACTTTACTTCGGGAAGACTTCTGAGAACCGGCTATCTAAGCATTACACGCGGAGACGGCGGCCAGAATTTAATAGGAAGCGAGCAGGATGAGATC
>JBLNGL010000234.1:0-8659 GCA_050264735.1 Ignavibacteria bacterium
TATACCTACTTGGGATACTAACTCAACTTATTCAGTACCTTTGCCGACTTTATATCCCACAAAAGATTATTTTTCCTTGGGATTAGGTAGACCAGGAATAGAGTATGGGGATTTTAATAAAGATGAGAAATCTGATATAGTAATTAATTCTTTAGATGCTCGACCAGACTTAGTTGGAGTAGTATATGTTTATATGGGGGATGAAATTCCTCCAGACACAGCAACTTACTCGGTTAGTGGTAAATTTGTACCAGGGCAAGCTCCTGTATCGTTCTATGGACACTATTTTCAGGTAGCAGATATAAATGTCGATGGTTATGATGATTTGTTGTTAAGTTCAAAGATAAGTAAGGTACCGCCAGCTTTAAATCCTACAGATAGTCTAGATGTTCTTCATATATACCTTGGAAATGAGAATTTTAAATTTGTTAAAAATGGTGAATCTTTGCGTTATGAATCGACGTTAAAAAACAGCAATTACTCTTATGGGTGGTTTAAGAGAGAGTTCTCAATGATGGATATAAATGGAGATGGTTTTAATGATCTTTTAATAAGTCATTATTATAAAGATTCCACATTGCATGTATATTATGGCTCAAAAAATGTAATTGATACTATTCCATCTTTTTATTTAACAGATCCAGACACCGCAAAAGAAGATATTATTATCGGGCAATCTTGCCATGATATCGGCGATTGGAATAATGATGGATATAATGATTTTTTATTAAATAGTGCTGGATTCAAAACCTTTTCAGCTCATTTAGGTGGACCTTACTTGAGTAACAGGAACCCATACGGATTGAGGGGCTTACTAGAAGCCTGCTATGATTTTTTCCCAAATAAAGCGGTGAGTTGTAACGACCAAAATGGGGACGGTATAAAAGATTATGTTGTCACAGCAACGTGTGGTTTTTCGGGTCATGGGTATGTCATAATATTTAAAGGAAGGGATGATATTTTAGTAAGTACTAAAGAAGAAAAGAAAGAATTAATATCAGGGGAATTCTATATAGAACAAAATTTTCCTAATCCATTTAATCCTTTTACAATTATTCAATACACAGTCGGCATATCGCAAAATGTAACTATAAAGGTTTTTGATATACTTGGCAAAGAGATTACAACTTTGGTTAATGAAGAAAAAAAAGCTGGGAAACATCAAATTGAATTTAATGCCGGTAAATATAATCTTGCATCAGGAATTTATTTTTGTGAAATAAAATTGAATGGTAGTTTTTCCAAAAAAATAAAGATGATCTACTTAAAATAATTGTTTCACTTAAAACGAGGGGTCCTCAATCCCCAGTCTTCAGTCTAGTTTCCAGCAACAAATGACAACAAATGACCACGCATGACTACATACCCGCTCCATGCATCTTTTCTAATGGATCATGCATCCTCCGCAAAACGGGGCAGGCATGCATCCATCCATCCCAATTATTTGAACTCCCTCCCATTTTAGGTAAATTTGGCACTACTTTTTTAAAAATTATAAATTACTAATGCGCTATCCTTTTGCTGAAATAGAAAAAAAGTGGCAGAAATACTGGGAAGATAAAAAGGTTTATCAGACTAACCTTTCGGATACAAAAAAGAAGCTGTATCACCTTAATATGTTTATTTATCCTTCCGGGGCAAAACTGCACACCGGTCATTGGTATCATTACGGTCCGTCGGATTCCTGGGCGCGATTAAAAAAATTAACCGGCTACAATGTTTTTGAGCCGATGGGTTACGATGCATTCGGTCTGCCTGCTGAGAACTATGCTATTAAAACCGGCATACATCCATACGACAGTACGATGAAGAATATTGCCGATATAAGGATTCAACTTAAAAATATGGGCTGTATGTACGACTGGAATGCCGAGCTGATGACGTGCGCTCCCGAATATTATAAATGGAACCAATGGATTTTTCTTCAGCTTTATAAAAAACATTTGGCTTACAGGAAAATGGCCCCGGTAAACTGGTGCCCGAAAGATCAAACAGTGCTTGCTAATGAGCAGGTTAAAGCGGACGGCACATGCGAACGGTGCGGCACTCTTGTAATACAAAAAAATCTTACTCAATGGTTCTTCAAGATTACAGAATATGCGGAAGAGCTGCTGCAGGGTCTTGATAAAATTAATTGGCCTGAAAAAACAAAATTGATGCAGAGAAACTGGATCGGAAAAAGTGAAGGAGCCGAAATTATTTTTCCAATAGAAAATTTTGATGAAATAATTGAAGTATTTACAACCAGGCCGGATACTCTCTTCGGCGCTACTTATATGGTTCTCGCACCTGAACATCCTCTTGTAGATATAATTACAACGGAAGAATTTAAACCGAAAGTGCGGGAATATCAGAACAGCATTAAATCAATGACGGAGATTGACAGAACATCTGCAGTAAAAGAAAAGACAGGCATATTCACCGGAGCGTATGCAATTAATCCTGCCAATGGAAAAAAGATCCCCATTTGGATTGCAGATTATGTGTTAATGAGTTATGGGACAGGGGCAATAATGGCTGTCCCGGGGCAGGATGAACGCGACTGGGAATTTGCGGAAAAATTTAATCTTTCGATAATCAGAACTGTAAAACCTTCCGGTGATTTTAACGGCAAAGCATATCTCGATGATGGTCCCGCAATTAATAGCGATTTTTTAAATGGGCTTTATGTAGATGATGCAAAAAAGAAAATGATTGAATGGATTGAAGAAGAAGGGATCGGAAAACGGCAGATAAATTACCGTTTAAGAGATTGGCTGATTTCCAGGCAGAGATATTGGGGAACGCCTATACCGATAATTCATTGTCCGAATTGCGGCGAAGTTCCTGTAAATGAAAAAGATCTCCCTGTAGAGCTTCCATATGAAGTTGAATTTAAACCGGCTGGAGAATCTCCGCTTGCATCAAATAAGGAATTCATGAATGTTAAATGTCCGAAGTGCCGTGAAGACGCAAAAAGAGATCCGGATACAATGGATACGTTTGTCGATTCATCCTGGTATTATTTTCGTTATTTGGATCCGAAAATTGTCGCCGAACCATTTAACAGGAAATTAACAAATAAATGGATTCCCGTGGATATGTATGTCGGCGGTGCCGAGCATGCAACAATGCATCTTCTGTATGCAAGATTTTTTCATAAGTTCTTAAGAGATATAAATCTTACTAATTCCGATGAACCGTTTTCGACTTTAGTTCATCAGGGAACTATTACTAACCATGGCACTAAAATGTCGAAATCAAAAGGGAACGTTGTAAGTCCTGATGATTTTACTTCACAATATGGCTCCGATGTATTCAGGCTTTACTTGATGTTTATGGGTCCATATGAATTGGGAGGCGACTGGAGCGATAAAGGAATAGCAGGGACGGACCGGTTCGTCCAAAGAATTTATGAACTTTATAACCGGTATCTTAATGTTATAAAGGATGCTGATCAAAAAGATAAATTGGATATTAATCTTCTTAATGAAGATGAAAAAATAATTTACCGTAAGCTTCATCAGACAATTAAAAAATGCCATGAAGAAATAGATAATTTCCGTTTCAATACTGCTATCGCTGCTTTAATGGAGCTTTTAAATGAGCTTAAGAACATAGATAAGACTTCAAGGGAATTCCAGTCATACGTGCTTGAAAGATTTGCGGTTCTGCTTGCACCTGTGGCGCCTCATCTCGCCGAAGAATGCTGGCAGATAATCGGAAAAGAGAAAGCAATCTTTGAGCAGCCGGTCTGGTTTAAATATGATGAGAAAGCCCTTGTTGAGGAATCCGTCAATTTAGCTGTACAGATTAATGGAAAATTAAGGAATACTATTGAGGTGCCGATTAATATTGAACAGAATAATGCCAGAGAGATTATCATTAAAGACGAGAAAATTAAAAAGCATATAGACGGCAAGCAAATCGTTAAAGAAATCTTTGTAAAAAATAAAATCTATAATATTGTAGTAAAGTAAGGGCTTAATGGAACACTGATTTTTTAAGATCATTATGATTTTTTATGATTAATAATTATAAATATTCTGAATTAACAGATCTTATCATAAAAGCCTATTATATAGTTTATAATAAACTGGGATATGGATTTCTGGAAAGAATTTATGAAAATGCTCTGCTGATCGAATTATCTAAATTAGGTTTGAAATGCATTAAACAAAAACCTATATCAGTCTATTATGATGGTTTGATCATAGGAGAATATTTTGCTGATATAATTGTAAATGACGTTGTAATTATAGAATTAAAAGCAGCAGAAAGTTTATGTACTGAGCATGAATGCCAGTTAGTTAATTACTTAAAAGCAACAGATATAGAGGTAGGTTTATTATTGAACTTTGGTAAGAAACCGCAATTCAAAAGAAAAGTATTGACTGCCGAATATAAAATCTTAATAAATCATAATTAATCATAAAAATCTGCGTAGATCGTTCTCTGTAATGGAACACAGATTTTTTAAGATCCATTATGATTTCTTATGATAAGTGATTATAAAAATTCTGAAATAAATGATATTGCTATAAATTTTGACAATCATAATAAATCATAATCAATCATAAAAATCTGCGTTCCATTCTATGTTAGATTTAAAATTCATCCGCGAAAATCCTGACCTTGTAAGAAAAGGTATAGAAAATAAAAACGAAAAGAACAGGGTGGATGAAGTTTTAAAGCTCGATGAGCAAAGAAGAAAGCTGATAATTCAGACCGATGAATTAAAGTCGAAAAGGAACCAGGTTTCATCTCAAATTCCCCAAATGAAAAAAGCAGGACAGGATGTTTCCGCTGTACTTGTGGAAATGAAATATGTCTCCGACCAGATAGCTGAATTCGATTCTAAATTAAAAAATATTGAGGGTGAACTGGAAGAAATCCTGATGTTCATCCCGAATATTCCTCATGAATCTGTTCCTGTCGGTAAAACTGCCCAGGCAAATGTAGAAGCAAGGCAATGGATCCCGCAGGACTTCAGTTTTGAAAAAGATGAAAAACTGCTGGATCATATCGAACTCGGTAAAAAACTCAAGATACTCGATTTTGAACGCGGTGCTAAAATTTCAGGATCCGGTTTCCCGGTTTATATCGGCAAAGGAGCAACACTAGAACGTGCTCTTATTAATTTTATGCTCGACTATCATCTTCATCACCATAAATATTCAGAAGTGTTTCCTCCATTCCTTGTAAACAGGGAGTCAATGAAAGGGACCGGCCAGCTGCCGAAAATGGCAGATGATATGTATTTTATCGAGAAAGACGAACTTTATCCGATTCCAACTGCAGAAGTTCCGATTACAAATATATACCGGAATGAAATCTTGAATGAGAATGATCTCCCCATTAAATTTGTCGGGTATTCAGCGTGCTTCCGGCGGGAAGCAGGTTCTTACGGAAAAGAATCAAAAGGATTTTTACGGGTGCACCAGTTCAATAAAGTTGAAATGGTTAAGTTCGTAAAGCCGGAAAATTCACTGAATGAATTGGAAACACTGGTAAATGATGCCGAGGATATTTTAAAGGAATTAAAAATTCCGTACAGAGTTCTGCTTCTTTGTACGGGCGATTTAAGCTTTTCGGCTGCAAAGTGCTATGATATTGAGACATGGTCTCCTGCAGAAAACAGATGGCTCGAAGCCTCATCATGCAGCTTTTTCGGCGATTTTCAGGCTAGAAGAGCAAATATCAGGTTCCGCAATGAAAAGACGAAAAAACCGGAGTTTGTTCATACCTTGAACGGATCCGGCTTGGCAACAAGCCGATTGATGGTTTCACTGCTGGAAAATTATCAAACCCCGGAAGGAAAAATTATCGTCCCAATTGTATTACAGAAATATACCGGATTTGAAATAATAGACTGAATTATTCTTTATTTCTGTTTCCCTTCATTATTTTAAATGTTCATTGTACTGAAGCACAGAGTCTATTCCGGTTACTATTTAAATATCATTATGAAAAATCTTTTAACTTTAAAAAAATATTTTGCAAGATATAAGAAGAAAATTTTATGGGGATGCGTATTTATTCTCTTATCAAATGCAGGTACTGTATATATACCTGTTTTGATGAAAGATTCTATCGATGCTCTGCAGAAAGGAGTAACCGGTTCTTTTCTGCTTAATTATGCCGGACTTATAGTAATCACATCTTTAATTTCGGGTATCTTCAGATATTTAATACGTCAGACGATCATAGTTGTTTCAAGGGAGATTGAGTACGATTTGCGCCACGATTTCTGGAACCATATTCAAAGGCTGCCGCTCCGGTACTTTCAAAATACTTCGACGGGGAATTTAATGGCGCATGCCACTAATGATATAAATGCAGTCCGTTCATTTATCGGTCCTGCAGTGATGTATTCTATAGATACTTCAATAAGATTAATGATTGTACTGGGAGTAATGTTATCCCTGAATTTCAATCTTACGATTTATTCTTTAATTCCTCTGCCGCTTTTATCCGTTTTAGTTTATAAAGTAGGAAAAATGATCCATGAAAAATATACTCTTATCCAGGAAAAATTCTCGGATCTTACAACTAAAGCCCAGGAAAATTTCTCCGGCATAAGGGTTATTAAATCTTACGTCCGTGAATTGAATGAAATAAAAGAATTCGAAAAGCTGAGCAGGGAATATCTTGACAGGAACATGAGCATGATCAGGCTTCAATCTCTTATTATGCCTATTCTTTTTTTGATAACCGGCATTTCAACTATTGTGGTAATCTGGGGCGGCGGTATAATGGTTATAAACGGATCGTTGACTCTAGGTGAAATCAGTGCATTCATAATTTACCTCGGAATTTTAATATGGCCGGTAATTGCATTCGGATGGGTAATTAATATAGTCCAGCAGGGCGAAGCAAGCATGAAACGCCTTAATAAAATTTTTTCGGAACCTGTTGAAATACAGGACAGCGGAATTACCGATTACTCGATTAAAGAAATTATGGGAAAAATTGAATTTAAAGATGTTTCATTCAGGTACGGGGAAAATCTTCCTTACGTGCTTAAAAATGTCAATATAACTATTCCGCAAGGTTCTACGGTTGCAGTGATGGGTTATACCGGTTCCGGCAAAACATCCTTTATTAATTTAATTCCGAGACTTTATGATTCGACAACAGGGGAAGTCTTAATCGACGGGAGAAATATTAAAACGATTCCGCTGGAAGTATTGAGAAAAAATATTGGGATTGTTCAGCAGGAATCATTTCTTTTCTCAGATAATATATACAATAATATTTCATACGGATTAAAAGAAATTGATCATCAAAAAGCAGTGGAAGCATCGAGGATAGCTGCTTTTGATAAAGATATTGATTCTTTCCCTAATAAGTATGAAACGATTGTCGGCGAAAGAGGAATAACATTATCAGGCGGACAGAAGCAAAGAGCCAGCATGGCAAGAGCATTGGCAATTAATCCAAAAATTTTAATCCTCGATGATTCGTTTTCCGCTGTTGATACTCATACTGAAGAAGAAATCCTTAAGAATTTAAAAGAATTTATGAAAGGCAGGACGAGCATAATAATAAGCCACAGGATTTCCACAGTAAAAGATGCAGACAAAATAATAGTCCTTTCCAATGGAATAATTGCCGAGGAAGGAGTACATGAAGAGCTTGTATCTCTAGGAGGAATTTATGCCGATCTCCACTTCAAGCAGCTATTGGAAAAGGAGTTGGAAGAATTTAATTAATGGAGATTAAAAAAATGATCCTGAGAAATTGGAAAGGAATTGCAAAAAAGGAATATGAAGAGAAGTATATAAATCATTTATTGTACAATACTTTCCCAAAGTTGTCGAAAATAAATGGATTTATTGATGCTAAAATATTTAGAAGGCCAACCGGAAAAGGAATTGAATTCCTGATATTGACTTCATGGGAGACAATTGACGCCATAAAGAATTTTGCAGGTGAGCGGATAAACACTGCAGTAGTTCCGAAAGAAGTTCAGGAAATGATGGTTGATTATGATAAGGATGTCATTCATTACGAATTAGTAAAAAATTACTCAGCAGAAAAAAATATTAATACATATTAATTGTTTGTCTAATATTTATGCCCAAAATAAAAATAATTTTTTTTGAAGTTACACCTAAGGAGAAAAAACGCTTAAATAAAAAGTTTAATAAAGGTTTTGATCTCTTTTTTTATCCGGAAGTTATTAATGAAGATAATGCCAAGCTTGTAGCTGATGCGGATGTAATTTCTCCGTTCATCTATTCGCAGATTAATTCGCAGGTCCTGTCAAAAGCAAAAAAATTAAAATTGATAGCAACCCGCAGTACAGGGTTCAATCATATTGATATTAAAAAAGCAAAGGATATGGGAATTTCGGTCTGCAATGTTCCATATTACGGTGAAAATACAGTAGCGGAACATACCTTTGCACTAATCCTGGCTCTTTCCAGAAATCTGCACAAAGCTTATGTGAGAACAACCAGGAACGATTTTACTTTAGAAGGATTGCAAGGTTTTGATTTAAGAGATAAAACTCTGGGGGTCATCGGAGCCGGAAGGATCGGCGTCCATGTTATTAAAATTGCAAAAGGATTCGGGATGAATGTCCTGGCTTATGATCCTAAGCCAAACCATATTTTAACCGAGCTGATGGATTTTAAGTATGTTCCCCTTTTAAAGCTGCTGGAGGTCTCGGATA
>JBLNGL010000235.1:0-5171 GCA_050264735.1 Ignavibacteria bacterium
TATGAAAGCTACCTGCGTCTGCTTGAAACTATAGAAGAAGGTATAATATTTTAGTTTTTTATAATTTTACTTAAACTTTATTCAAATTTTATTAATCTTTCAAACATTTAATGGAAGAATTTATTTCTGCCGCAGTTAATTCTCTGGCAGATTTTCTCAAACAGAAAAAATCCTCGGCTCAATCTTTTCAGGATGGTGAAAATCTTATAAGCTTTATCCTTAGGAATGATCAAATTTTTAATAATATTTCAATAGATGATCTTTTAAGAAGCCAGGATCCACTAATCTTTTTTGAAAAACCTGATGAAGAATATAAATTTATAGCTGTTTCCAAAGCGGCTGAAATTATTGAAAACGGCAGCCAAAGGTTCTCCGCAGCAGATAAAAAAATAAAGGAATATAAAAACAGATGGATTAATAACTGGGAATCTTATCCTTCATTAAAAGTTCCCTTATTTTTGAGTGCCGTAAAATTTACTCCCGAACATTCGGAACATGATTGGAAAAATTTCAACGACTCGGTCTGGATTATTCCTGAGATAATTTTGCTAATAAGCCAAAAGAATTCCTATATAATTTTCAATTCAATTACTTCTATATCTTTGTCAAAAAATTTAACCAGCCAGTTCGGGAAAATTCTTGAAAACCTTTTCCGTTTATTCGGGGAACAAAAATCACCGGTTCAATCCAATCTGATGAAATCCTCCATTCAGAAAATCGAAGGGAACCTCCCGAAAGATAAAAAAAAATGGAAAAATCAGATTAATGAATTAATTGAGGAAATTTCCGCCGACAATATTCAGAAGGTAGTTTTGTCCAGAAAAGTGGAGCTGCTGTTATCTAGTGAATTTAACTTTTCCGGGATTTTAAAAAGACTTTCCGAAAGATTTCCAGGCTGCTATATTTTTTTATACCGCAGCGTAGATTCAATTTTTTTCGGCGGCAGCCCGGAGATGCTGCTGAAATTCCAAAATACTTCTGTAGAGTTTGATGTAATTGCGGGCTCTGCACCTAGGGGTAAATCTGCAGATGAAGATACAATCCTCGAAAACGAGCTTTTATCAAGTAAAAAAAATATTAATGAGCACAAAATTGTTTTAGAATATATAATAAATTCAGTAAAACCATTCGCCGATGATTTTACGGTTTCTGAGACTACCGTTAAAAAATATTCCAATATCCAGCATCTCTGGACGAGAGTCTCGATCAAACTGAAAGCCGATTTTTCAATTCAGGCTCTTTTGAAGACTGTTTATCCGACTCCATCCATCTGCGGCATGCCTAAAGAAAAAGCTTTAGGGCTTATTAAAAAACTGGAAAGCTACAAGAGAGGATTGTATTCCGGAATAATCGGGTGGATGAATTTCAATAATTCCGGAGAATTTATAATTGCTATCCGCTCAGCGCTTTACTGCCGGCGGAAGCTTGCTATATTTGCAGGGAATGGAATTGTAAAAGATTCAAATGCCGATGATGAATGGAAAGAAACCGATCTAAAGCTTAATCCGATACTTTCTTTATTCGAAAATGAAAATAAAAATTAACAGGAACATTCTCTGGGCTAGGACCTTTGTAAGAGAATTAGCTTCTTTGGGAGTTAAGCATGCATGCATCTCTCCGGGTTCACGCAATACTCCATTAACTTTAGCCTTTGCGGAATGCAGCGAAATTGTATCGTATGTTCACATTGATGAACGGAGCTGCGGTTTTTTTGCTCTTGGTATTGCCAAGGCTGTTGATTCCCCCGTTGCAATTGTTACAACATCAGGCACGGCAGTTTCCGAATTGTATCCTGCAATTATTGAAGCTTTTTACCAGAGAGTTCCGCTTATTGTCTGTACGGCAGATCGTCCGCCGGAGCACTTAGACTGCGGAGCAAACCAGACGATTAATCAAAATAATATTTTTAAAAATCATATCAGGTGGTTTATTGATACAGGTATTCCGGAACCGATAATAAAAAGAATAAAGCATATAAAAATTATTGCACGCAAAGCTTATCACGAAAGCCTGCTTCATTCAAAAGGGCCCGTTCATATTAATTTTCCTCTTAGAAAACCATTCGAGCCTGATTCTTTCACGGATGAGGTAAATAAAGAGCTTGTAGATTTTGCAGAAAATAATTTTATAGATAAGAAGATTTTCTTTAAAGAAAAAGAAAATATAATTGAGAATGAAAAATGGTTCCGGGAAATTTTTAATCTTCTGAAAAAATATTCCAAAGGAATAATTCTTGCGGGACCAGAAAGCTATAATCCTCAGTTCCGCAGCAAATGCGGGATTCTTTCCGAAATTCTGTCATATCCGGTATTGGCAGACGGCGCATCGCATCTCAGATTCGGAGATTATAATAAAACAAATATTTTATCGGGTTTTGAAGGGCTTCTCCGCTCAAAGGAATTCGAAAAAAACCTCCGGCCGGAAATTATAATTCAATTCGGCAGAACAATGACTTCCAAAGCTTTGGATGATTATCTTGAAAATTGTTCCGCCCAGAGATTCATGATAAATGAGTTCGGAGACTGGTTTGATCCTTCAAATAGATCCATTGCTTCATTTCCCTGCAAACCGCATCTTTTTTGTGAAAAAATGATCACCATGCTTAGGAAAAACGGTTTTAAAAGAAACGGTAATGAATGGCTGAATATGATGCTGAAGGCAAACGAAATTTCTTGCGGCGCCAAAAATAAAATAATCGAAGAAATAGAGGAACTAAGCGAACCCGGTATTATTAAGGAACTGTTAGATATTCTTCCCGATGAAACCCAGCTTATGATTTCGAACAGCATGCCAATTAGAGATTTCGATTATTTTGCACCCCTGCTGAAAAAAAATATAATTATTTATAACAACAGGGGTGCAAGCGGAATAGATGGAATAACTTCCACAGCTTTGGGAATAGCCTCGGTTAACAAAAAAACCACTCTCCTTCTTACGGGAGATCTTGCATTTTATTACGATCTTACAGGTCTTCTCGCTGCAAAAAAATATTCAATTCCAATAATAATTGTTATAATAAATAATAACGGCGGCGGTATTTTCGAAGTGCTTCCCGTTTCAAA
Source organism: Ignavibacteria bacterium (assembly GCA_050264735.1). Lineage (GTDB taxonomy): Bacteria > Bacteroidota > Ignavibacteria > Ignavibacteriales > Ignavibacteriaceae > DATKLQ01. Next base: position 3,063 of record JBLNGL010000235.1, read on the forward strand.
ATATCTTTCTAGATTAAATAAGGGAAAAAACGGCCAAAAGATTTTTAAAAACTATTTCATTACTCCTCACGATCTTGACTTTGCTCCTTTTGTTAAAGGATTCGGCGGTAATTATTATTTAGCCAGGAATAAGGACAATTTTAAAGAATCCCTTTGCAGTGCATTGAAGAGTAAAATATTTTCCGTCATTGAAATACAGACAAATGCAGCGGAATCTCTAAGGCTTAGGAATAAATACTGGGAAGTGATAGACCGGGAATTAAATAAAAAATTAATCCAAATTAATTCAATTAATCCATAATCCGGTTTCCTGCATTTCATTTAAATGATTTAGAAATAAATTTTATCCGTTCTTTTAATTTTAATGTAACCCATGATAATAAAATATTCGGGATTTAATATTTATGCCGAATCAAAATCAATCATTCCTCCTCCTTCAGGATTTATCTTTTTTTTACACGGTTTTACAGGGAGCTCCGAAGACTGGGATAGGATAACCCCGAAAATCAACTCACGTTTTGCCTGTGCAGTAATTGATCTTATCGGTCATGGCAGAAGCGATTCTCCTGAAGAGTTCGTTTATTATATGGCTGATTCAATTGCAGACCAGATTCTTAATTCCATTAATGCTTTTACAGAAGAAAAAATTATTTTAGCCGGTTATTCAATGGGAGGAAGAGCAGCGCTAAATTTTGCTGTAAAATATCCTGAAAGAGTAAAAGGTCTTATATTAGAGAGTGCTTCACCGGGGATAAAAAGCGAAGAAGAAAGAAAAAAAAGGATTAAAAAAGATACTGAGCTGGCTCAATTCATTTCCGGCTGTACTATTGAAGAATTTGTCGATTACTGGATGAACCAGGATTTGTTTGCTACTCAGCTGAGATTTTCTAAATTTAAAAGAGAAGAAATAAGAAAACAAAAGTTAAAAAACAGTAAAACCGGATTAGTTAATTCCTTAAATTGTTTCGGAACGGGAGTCATGCTCCCCATGTATGATCAGCTGCCCAATATTAAATGCGAAACTCTTCTTATAACCGGAGGATTAGATTCTAAATTCACTCAAATAAATTCAGGAATATTAAAAAAATTTCCCTCGGCAGAACATGTAATTATTAATACTGCCGGTCATAATACCCACATGGAAGAGCCAACTAAATTTATTCAGGCAGTTAATCAATTTTTAGAGAAATTCTAAATCCGGCATAGCCTTCTTTTAAAGATCTTTTTATTGTATTACATTTAGTTATATTTTTTATCCGTTTCTATTTAAAAGATGAAGAAATAATCACTCCCGAAGGGTTGGTTTTTTGGTAAATTGAACATTATTTAAGTATTTATAAATGGAAATCTTCATAATCATTTTATTAGCCGTTTTAAACGGGATTTTTGCGATGGCGGAAATTGCACTTGTTTCTTCCAGAAGAGTCCGACTTGAGGAAAAAGCTAAAAAAGGAAGTCAGGGAGCAAAGATAGCATTGATCCTCTTGAAAAAACCTGAAGAGTTTTTATCGACAGTGCAGTTTGGAATAACTCTCACGGGTATCATTGCCGGTGCATACGGAGGCGTTGCCTTAGCAAAAGATATTACACCATTTTTTGCTCAGTTTGATGCAACAAAGAAATATGCTGTTGAAATTTCATATGTAGCTGTAGTCGGCATAATTACTTATTTATCAATAATAATTGGAGAACTCGTACCAAAAACAATTGCTTTTAACAATCCGGAACGAATAGCTATTGCACTCTCGCCTGTCATGAGGGTTCTTTCTAAATTGACTAATCCGCTGATCACATTTTTAACTTTCTCTACAAAAATTGTGGTGGGTATCTTCCACATTAAATCCAATAAGGATTTACCCGTTACAGAAGAAGAATTGAAAATTTTAATTGAACAGGGGGGCAGATTCGGGACAATTGAAAAAAAAGAAACTGAAATGATAAAAAGCATTTTCAGATTCGGCGACAGAGATGCATATTCTATAATGACAAACAGACAGGATATAGTATGGCTCGATATCAATGATACTTCAGGGGAATTACGAGAAATAATTTATAACAACAATTTTTCTAAATTCCCTCTTTGCGACGGTTCAATCGATCAGGTTATCG
>JBLNGL010000236.1:0-3618 GCA_050264735.1 Ignavibacteria bacterium
GTTGAGTGCATGAAATATGGTGCAATGGATTATGTTCAGAAACCTTTTACCGATGATGAAATTCTATCATTTGTAAAAAAGATTTTAATTAAGAGAAATGACAGGATACAAAAACAGCTTAAACCCAAAGTTCATATAACGCATCTTGCAGATACAAAAACTTCATTGGAATTTGTAATTCCGGGCGGTGTATTTATTTCCCCCGGGCACTGCTGGATAAGCATGGAGCAGGACGGCAATGTAAAAATCGGCATCGATGATTTTGCAAAAAAATTAATCGGCAAGATTGATGCGATTGAGTTTCCCAATCTCGGCATGAATATTAAAAACGGACAGCCTCTTTTCACAGTTAAGCAGGGCAGAAAAACAATTACATTCAATTCACCTGTAAGCGGAAAGATTATAAGGATTAATAAACTCTTGGAAAATAATCCGGAATCTTTGAATCTTACCCCTTATGATGCAAACTGGATTTGTGCAGTTGATACTGAAGATTTAGACAGCGAACTGAAAAATCTTAAAATCGGGAAGACAGCAGTTTCTTTATACCAGGATGATATCGAGCATTTCATAAATATAAAAAAGAAAACTCTTAAGCCTGTAAAAGAAGGCGAATATGAGAATAATGATATTTATATCGGCGAGCTTGAAAGTCTTGACGAACCTGAGTGGAATAAAGTAAGCAGCGAATTTTTTAAAAAATAAACTTTCTTTGAACCCCTCCCATCCTCCCCTTGGGAGGCGAGGTGGGGTTTCTAATTACATTTTCTTAACCTGCCTGAAATAACCTGCAGTAATTGAGTAAAAATATACGTCAAAAATAGTATGACAATCCCTTTTTTTTATTTTTATATTAAATTTTGTCAATTCAATTATAGTTTATTTTAAAAAAATGAAAACCAAAATTGAGATTATCCAGGGCGATATAACAAAGCTGAAAGTTGATTCAATTGTTAATGCGGCAAATACAAGTCTGCTTGGCGGCGGCGGTGTGGATGGTGCGATTCATCGCGCCGCAGGACCGAAGCTGCTTGAGTACAATAAAAAGCTCGGCGGGTGTCCAACCGGTGAAGCAAAAATTTCTCCGGGTTTTAATCTGCCGGTAAAACATATAATACATACTGTCGGTCCTGTATGGAATGGAGGGAATAGAAATGAAGATAAACTTCTTGCAGACTGCTATAAAAATTGTTTGAAGCTTGCTGTTGAAAACGGAATTAAAAGCATCGCATTCCCATCAATTAGCACCGGAGCGTACAGGTTCCCTCTTGAAAGAGCTGCAAAAATAGCAATTGCCGAGACAAAAAAATTCCTTGAAAAAGATGATACAATTGAAAAGATTGTGTTTGTCTGTTTTGACTATGAAACTAAAAAGGTATACGAAAGTGTAAACGCAGGAAGGGAATGACTGAATGGTTGAATGAAGGAAGGAATTGCGAATTGCAGGTTAAAGGATCGATTAATAATATTTTGTCACTTTTGGTTAGGATTTTATTAGGCATGGATGCATGATCGCATGAATGCATGCAACTATGCGTACATGCAGTCATGCATTATTGGTCGGCAGCTTTGCCATGCTAAGATTGAATGGTTGAATAACTGAATGAATTTCAAATTGAGGAATTTGAAAAAGACAGATGATTGATTGAATGGATAGATGATTGACGGAATTCTTTAATCCGAACTACTTTCATTCATCCATTCATCCATTCATCCATTCATCCATTCAAGTTTCATTCTAAAGTTACAGCATCGTTATTATTTTGTTATGCAATTTGAAGATGAAAACCGGACATTTGTATTCAAAAAGAGGATGATTATGAAACAGGTTGTTTTTGCATCAATACTTTTAGGATTTTTCATTGTTATTTTGGCTGGCGGAAAATCAGAAATTAAAAAGAAAGAGAAAAAAATGATTCAGCAAGATAAATTAGAAACTGCAACCTTTGGTTCGGGATGTTTTTGGTGCACCGAAGCAATTTTTGACAGGGTGCAAGGTGTTAAATCCGCTACTTCAGGGTATGCAGGCGGAACAGTGGTTAATCCTACCTACAAGCAGGTATGTACAGGAACAACCGGACATGCGGAAGTTATACAATTGACATTCGACCCGAAAGAAATTTCTTATGATGAGCTTTTGGAAATTTTTTGGAAGACGCATGATCCTACTACATTAAACAGGCAGGGAGCAGATGTCGGGACGCAATACCGTTCGGTAATTTTTTATCATGATGAAGAGCAGAGAAAGAAGGCAGAAGAGTACAAGGATAAACTAAACAAAGCAGAAATTTGGGAGGAACCCATTGTCACTCAAATTGTTCCTTTTACATATTTTTATACAGCGGAAGATTATCACCAGGAATATTATGCAAATAATCCCAACCAGCAATACTGTTCCTTGGTGATTACGCCGAAAGTAGAAAAGTTTGAGAAAATATTTAAGGATAAGCTGAAGAAGTAGTAACCTTCAAGGTTAAAGAAGCTAATTAAGCAGAGTAACCCTTGAAGGTTCGTGCTGCTGATCGTGAACCTTCAAGGGTTTGTCCCATTGTTAACGACGACTTTAGCCTTGAAGGTTTTAACGCACAAATAAAATTGCAATCCCTGCAACCGCCAGCATTGCACCGCTTATTGCCCGCCAGCTTAGCGATTCTTTGAACATATATTTTGACATCGGCAGCATTATAATCGGCATTGTCGACATAAGTGTTGCGGCTATTCCCACTTTTGTATTATCGATTGCAATTAAGCTAAAAGTAATTCCAAGATAAGGACCTAAAAAAGTTCCGATCAATATAGCGCCTAAACCCTTCCCATCTTTTTTATAAATCGGAAACGGATTGCTGTATTTTTTTAAAATAAACATCATTGGCAGAATCACCACCGCTGCAGAAGATATTCTAATAAAAGTGGCTACAAACTTATCAATTTCTCCCTGTTGAAATGCCAATTTTGCAATAATTAATCCGCCTGCCTGGCCGAGCGCTCCCATAAATCCGCAGAACAAACCGAAGCCGCTTATTTTAAACTTCTTCAATTCTCCATGTTCTTTTTCCAAAACAACCAGAGAAATTCCGCTTAAGGTTATTATAATTCCCAGGATTATCCACGCAGATAACACTTCTCCGAGAAAAATAAAAGCAAATACGGCACTCATTGCAGGAGACAGAGCCATCAGGAGCATCGAGAGCCTTGCTCCGATTAATTGAAAGGCTTTAAACAAAAAAGTATCCCCGATTACCAGTCCAATGATTCCGCTGATAACCAGGTCGATCAGCTGACCGGAAGATAAATTAAATCTTAAGCTGAATATTAAAGCAGTTGCTGCCAGAAGAATTGCAGCTATAATTATCCTGTCAACATTTGTCTGTATCGGTCCGATTCTTCTCGAACCGGATGCAAATGCAAATGAAGTACCCGACCACAAAAAAGCCGTCAGTATTGCGCTAAGTTCTCCCGTGTATTGCATATAATTAAAATAATAGAATTGAGCAGCACAGATTACTCGCCTCGCTTCGCTTCGGCGAAGCGGGTTAATCTATGCTACAGGATGAGTTCACTATCCATTATAATTTATTGCGGCAAAACCGGGATACACCGCCACATCTCCTAATTCCT
>JBLNGL010000237.1:0-6578 GCA_050264735.1 Ignavibacteria bacterium
GACTCTGATAAATGCAAAGAGCAATTATATAAATGTTTTATTCAGCTACAACCTTTCGATCTATACTCTTGAAGAAACAGTTGGACAAAGTTTAACAGATAATAATGGAGATAATAAATGAAATTCATACTAAAATCATTAACAATATTAGGATTTACTTTAACATTAATCATTGGCTGCGGAAATAATAGCAGCGGGGAAAAAAAAGATGAACACCCCGAACATGCGGAAACCGAACATTCTGATATAGTTAGTATATCACAGGCATCCATAAAAGAGATTGGGTTAAAAACTGAATCTATTTCATTGAAACAATTTACTGGTTTTATGAATGCGCCTGCTAAAGTAATAGTTAACCAGGATTATGAAGCGCAAGTGGGATCCCTCGTTCAAGGCAGAGTGCAAAAAGTATTCGTAAAAGTCGGTGACTATGTTAAAGCCGGCCAGGAATTGATGCACGTTGAGGGATTGGAAATTGGTGAAATAATTGCAGGATATTTAACGGCTAAAGCCAGCCTCAATTTTCAAAAAGCAAATTTTGAAAGACAGCAAACCTTGATTGAACAGAATGTTGGTTCGCAGAAATCATTTCTTGAAGCGCAGGCTGAGTATGAAAAAGCGCTTGCAGAATTTAATGCACAGGATAAAAAAATCCATTCCATTGGTTTAAGTGATGAAGATGTTGCAAATGGTAAAGGTGATCGCTCACAGGAACACACATCAGGAACCCTGCCTGTTAAGTCTCCAATCAATGGAATTGTTATTGAAAGGAATGTAGTTATAGGGCAGTTAGTAGATGGAACCACAAATGCTTTTAAAATAATTAATATAAACTCGGTCTGGATCGATGGTCAGATTTATGAGAAAGATGTTAATAAAATAAATGAAAAGACAAATGTTTTATTTACTGCGGCTTCATACCCGGGGGAAAAATTCACGGGCAGGATAAATTATATTGGGCAGACTATTGATGAAAAATCAAGAACTATTACTATAAGAGCAGAGTTTAAAAATCCAAATGGAAAATTAAAACCGCAGATGTTCGGTGAAATGCATATACCATCTGATAAAAATTTGAAGGCAATTCTTATTCCTATTGAATCCATTATAAAAATCGACAACGCAGATTTTGTATTTGTGCAAAAAGAAGATTCTGCCACGCCATATGGCGGGCAGGCATTTGAGAAACGAGCAGTAATAACCGGGGCAGCGCAGGATGAATTTGTTGAGATAAAAAATGGATTAAGAGAAAATGAAAAAGTAGTTATCAAAGGAGGTTTTTTCCTCAAATCAGAATTGATGAAAGAAGAATTAGAGGAGGATGAGCACTAATGCTGGAAAAAATAATATCGAAGATGCTTCATCAGAAAGGTACGGCAATATTCCTTTCGGTGATAATTATTGTTTTTGGAGTTTATTCATTTATTAATTTGCCGATTGATGCTTTCCCTGATGTAACTAACATCCAGGTAGAAGTTGCAAGTCATGCAGACGGGCTTTCAGCAATTGAAATTGAACGTTCGGTAACTTATCCGATAGAGATGTCAATGCGAGGGCTGCCTAAGGTAAAACAGCTTAGATCAGTTACAAAGTTCGGACTTTCATTGGTGACAATTGTATTTGAAGATGATGTTGATATTTACTTTGCAAGGCAGCTTGTATTTGAGCGGCTGGATGAAGCAAAGGAGAATGTTCCTGAAGGCGTGGAAGTCTCGATGGGACCAATTGCTACGGCAATGGGTGAAATTTACCAATTCACGCTTGAGGGAAATATGCCTCCGGATCCGCAGGGGGAAAAAGAATATTTAGCTGAGTTGAGGACACTGCAGGAATGGGTTGTAAACCCGTTATTGAAAAGTGTCCCTGGAGTGAACGAAATAAATTCATTCGGGGGATATTTCAAACAATACCAGGTTGTTGTTTCGCCTGAAAAGCTTCTTAAATATGATGTAACCATTGATGAAGTTTATACGGCAATTGAAAGTAATAATCAGAATGTCGGCGGTAATATTATTGAAAGTTACTCTGAACAGTTTATTGTAAGGGGAGTAGGCTTGATAAAAGAAACTACGGATATTGAAAACATTGTGTTGAAATCCTATGAAGGCACACCAACTTATTTAAAAGATCTTGCACTGATACAGGTAGGCGAAGCTGTCCGGCAGGGTGCTGCAATGATTAATGGCAAAGAAGAATCGGTTGGCGGAATAGTAATGATGCTTCGCGGAGAAAACAGCCGTGAAGTTGTTGAGCATGTAAAAGATAAAGTGAATGAGATAAATGAGAACAATATCCTTCCTCGTGGAATAAAGATAGTCCCTTACTATGACCGTGCAGATATTGTGAATGCCAGTGTAAACACTGTTACAAGGGCATTAATCGAAGGTTCCGTTTTAGTTCTGATAATACTTTATCTGCTTTTAAGAAGCTTCAGAGGTTCGTTTGTTGTTTTGCTTGCCCTCCCGCTTTCCCTTTTATCAACATTCATTGTAATGAAGCTTGTCGGATTAAGTGCAAACATAATGTCGCTTGGCGGGCTTGCTATTTCAATAGGAATGATAATAGATGCAACAATTATCCAGGTGGAAAATGTCCAGAGACATCTCAGCGAAAGCGGGCATGCCGACAGAAAAATTATGAAAGTGCTCAAGGCAGTGCTTGAAGTAAGAAAACCAAGCATCTTCGGTGAACTTATAATTGCTATCACATTTATACCGATTCTTTCACTCGAGGGGATTGAAGGGAAAATGTTTGGTCCGCTTGCTTTAACTGTTGCAATAGCGCTCATGTCCTCATTAATTCTTTCAATCTTTATAATACCTGTTTTATGCGCTATGTTCTTAAAACCGCAGCCGGAAAAAGAAAGTATTATAATGAAATATGTAAAGAGATCTTACTTGCCGGCACATCAATATAGTATGAAGAAAAGAAAAATAATATTAGCCGTTGCTGCAATATTCCTCGTTTTATCACTTATTATAGTTCCCAATTTAGGTACAGAATTTATCCCTATAATGGATGAAGGTGCTTTCGATATGGATATTGCTTTACTTCCCGGGGTTTCGCTTTCAAAGGCGATGGAAGTAAACAAACTTGCCGCACAGAAGATGAAAGAATTTGATGAACTGGATGTAGCTGTTTCAAAGACAGGTCAAACCGGGATTGCGCTGGATACCAGAGGTGCAAATTATACTAATTTCACCGGAACTTTCAAGCCAAAAAGAGAATGGACCCGTGATATAACAAGAGAAGAATTGACAAATGAAATGCGTGCATCGCTGGAAAAGATTCCGGGAATTGGATTTGGATTTAGTCAGCCCATACAATGCAGGATTGACGAGCTTGTTGCCGGAACAAAAGCACAATTGATTCTAAAATTATTCGGAGAAGATATTGATGTGCTTAAAAATAAAGCTGATGAAATTGCAAAATCATTGGGTACGATTGAAGGCGTAACTGATTTAATGACTGAAAAGGTAAGCGGTCAGCCGTACTTAACAATTAATATTGATCGTTCTAGAATCGCTAGATATGGATTGAACATTAGTGATGTTCAGAATGTAATTGAAATTGCAATTGCAGGGAAATCCGCATCAAAATTTTATGAAGAAAACAGGAGTTTTGACATAACTGTGCGTTTGCCCGAAGAATATAGAAATTCTGTTGAAACAATTGAAAATATTTTAGTCCCGGTAAATGATGGTTCAAATATTCCACTCGGTCAATTAGCTCAGATCCAAATGATCGAAGGACCTGTCCAGGTAAGTCGTGAGGATGGCTTGCGGAGAATTGGAATTGAGATGAACATTAGCGGAAGGGATATCGGAAGCTTTGTAGCGGAAGCAAAGCAAAAGATAAAAGAAAATGTTACCCTGCCTGCAGGTTACTATTTAACCTGGGGCGGGCAGTTTGAAAACCAGCAGAGGGCAATGGCAAAGCTTATGGTAATCGGACCGGTTGCTGTCGGCTTAATTCTCCTTTTGCTTTTTGTAACATTCCGTTCTTTAAGACTTGCTTTGCTTGTAATTTTAAATTTACCGTTTGCCTTAATAGGAGGTGTATTTTCTCTCTGGATTTCAGGACTGTATTTATCAGTCCCGGCATCGATAGGCTTTATTGTACTGTTCGGTGTTGCAGTATTAAACGGTGTTGTTTTGGTTTCTCATATCGCACAATTGCGCGACGAAGTAGGACTTGATTTGAATGAAGCAGTTCTTAAAGGAAGTATGGATAGATTACGTCCGGTTTTAATGACAGCTTCAATTGCAATATTCAGCTTAATACCAATGCTTTATGCAACAGGTACAGGTTCGGAAATCCAAAAACCCCTTGCAACTGTAGTAGTTGGGCGATTAGTAACTTCTACACTATTAACTCTGCTTCTCATACCTTCCATGTATGGTTGGTTTGAGAAACGGAAAGTTGAAGCAGAGATCTAAATTATAAAGAAGTAACGGCGGGTTCGCACTAATTAAGGAAAGTATTTGAAAGAAATAAAACTAAGTTCGGTGATAAAATGTCCGAAGTGCGGCAGTAAGAAAAAAGAAATAATGCCGGAAAATGCTTGTGTCCGTTTTTATCAATGTACTGTATGCGGGGAACTTTTAAAATCCAGGTCCGGCAGTTGTTGTGTTTTCTGTTCTTATGGCGATGTTGAATGTCCGCCAAAGCAAATGGAAAAAATAAAAAAATAAGGTAAAATATTATGAAAGAAATAAAAGCGATAATTCGTCCGAGATCCCTTACGGAATGCCGCTGATAAAAACTATTTAAAAAAAGAACCCTGCTAAAATAAAAGTTAATCCTTTTAATAAATCCTCATTAAGTTAAAATTGTTTATGATTTTTGATCTGCCATTTCATCTTGGTAATTTCAACTCCATTTCTAAAGATATAATGTATGGATAATAGAAATATAAAAGCATACTCGGCTTGGATTGCTGTTTGTATAATCTGGGGAACGACTTACCTGGCTATTAGAGTTGGGGTTGCAAACCTGCCTCCCATGCTTTTTGCCGGTTTGAGATGGATTACTGCAGGAGCAATTTTAATTTCTTATTTAAAAATAAAAGGAGAAAAATTTCCCGGCAGAAAGGAAATTCTCCCAATTGCAATTGTCGGTATTGCATTATTAGGTTTCGGCAACGGCCTGGTTGTTATCGGGGAGCAGTGGGTAAACAGCGGTTTAACTGCTTTACTTATTACCACAACTCCTTTCTGGATGGTCGGGATCCAAGCAGTATTTTATAAAGACCTTGAAATTAATTTTAAAACAATCGCCGGGTTAATCCTTGGATTGGCAGGAGTAACTTTAATATTCGGCGGCCGCTTTGAAGAATTATTAAATGGATCATACTTGACCGGAGCTGCAAGCATAATGGGTGCGGTTATTGCCTGGGCTGCCGGCTCAGTCTACTCAAAACACAATGAAATTTCCGTTCACCCTATGATGTCTGCGGCATTGCAGATGTTAATTGCCGGTTTTATGCAAACAATTTTAGGATTTATTCTTGGTGAAGCATCAGCCGTAGAATTTACTGCAGCCGGTTTATTTTCTTTTGCATATCTCGCACTTATTGGATCTATATTCGGATATGGATCTTACATTTATGCAATTGCGCATCTCCCCCTCCCGCTTGTTTCAACATATGCATATATAAATCCTGTTATTGCAGTTTTCCTGGGCTGGCTTATTCTTAATGAAAGATTGGATTTTATAATAATTATTTCTGCATTAATAATTATTGCAGGAGTAATATTGGTAAAACAAGGATCTCAAAAATAATTGGTAAGTTTTAATTCTGCATCTCTAATTAATTGAATTCAGGACATATCTTAACTCATTTTTTCCCTTAAGTATTAAAATTAAATATTTTTTTACGGCAGATGCTTGGCTTGATTATTGTTAATTAGTGTACTACGCAATAATCTCGAGATTTTTCAGCATTTAATGATGAATTTCGTTCAAAATATAAGTTCATGGGTTTCTAAACTTAGGGTAAAGTTTACCATCTCTGCCTCCATTATCACAGCTTTTATATCACTGGCTATTTTTTTCTACTTCAGCCAAAGATTTGAAGAGGAACGGAAAAAAGCATTTCAGGATAATTCAAATATCGCCCTGAAAAGCATTGCAATAACGTCAGGCTTGGAATTATCATCCGGGAATAGTTCACTGGATGAAACTATTGATGCACTTTTGTCGGCAAATAGAATTGTTTACATGGTAATAATTGATACGGCTGACAATGTTATCAGAGCATATAACTTGCCTGTAGCAGAGAATAATAATTTCAAATCTACAGCGAATAATGAAAAAATAGACAAAAATGAAATTATTTTAAGAAAAACCGGGCAGATCATCTATAAGAATCATATTATCGGAAAAATATTTCTGGGTTACTCTTTAACCAAGTTAAAGAATGATATAAAGACTGTTCAGATCAGTGTAGGGATTGTCAGTGCAGTATTGTTTTTAATTAATATTTTTCTTGTTTCACTCATCGGCAGCCTGTTCACACGCCCGATAGATAAAATAACAAGGGCGGCTGAAATGATCTCCCAAGGAAATTTAAGCCA
>JBLNGL010000238.1:0-2988 GCA_050264735.1 Ignavibacteria bacterium
TATAAATAAATATAATAGTCAAGGGGTAATTATGCCAGAAAATAAAAATAAATCACCGTTAAAATCGGTTAAATCTTATTGTCTGCATCATTGCATGAATCATCAAGCGTATGAGGTAAAACTTTGTAGCTCCTCTCAATGCCCTTTTTATGTAATTCGATTTGGTAAAAAAGCGCCTGGAGTTTCCTCTTTAAAGTCCATAAAAAAGTATTGTATTGATTGCAGTGAAGGGGCAAGAAATACCGAAAAATGTCCTTTCCCGGAATGTCAACTATACATTTACAGAAAAGGTAAAAATCCTAATTTGCAGGGCAAAGGAGGAAATAAACCAAAGGGCATAAATCCATTTAAAAGGGGCAGTTTGTGATTTTCGCTGCATCCCACGTATCAAAATATCAATTAACCAGTAAAAAAGATATTACGGGATGTTTTTTATATTTTAATAAAAAAAACGGTTGTTAACCGATATTATTTTAATAGGAGGTGTCCCCGAATTTTATAAGATTATTAAGAGAAAGTTTTCTAACCTTCCAGGGGGCCTGGCCCCTTGGTATTATAAAAATGATTAGAAAAATGGAGGGCATTATGAATTATAAAATAACGGTCAATTCAGATTCTTTTATACTCTTTACCGCAAAAGATAAAGAGGAATTTTATAATAAAATTATTGATGCAATAATCGATTATAAAAAATTATGCCATGCGGATGATGAATATATAAGTAAACTGAAACTTATCTACATGGAAAACTTTATAAAAGGAATCCCTTTAAATGAATTCCATAATGAATTTATATGCCAGATTTTACAGGAAGAAATGAAAAATAATTTTAAGTTTAAAATCGGGGCAGAATCAAATAATCCTAAAGTATTCATGCACACTTATATAAATCCTGAATCATGCACAATCATTTCCGCCGATAAAAATAAAATCGAACAGATTTATGACACTTTACAGGAAATGGCGGATGAAGAAAAAGGGTTATTATATTTTTTAGAACAATTAGGGGATTGACAAAAGATACCGGTTGCGGTATATTTAAGATAAGTTTGATGATAAAGGAGTAATCATGGATAACAAGGAATTAATAATAAAAAACAATCCTATAACTGTACAGACAGGGGAATTATCAATAGAGGAAATCGTTTCCCGTCAAAAAAAGATATTAGAAATACAAAAAAATTTGATGAGAGAAGGTGTTCATTTTGGAAAAACTCCAGGAACTGACAAAAAATGTCTTTTTAAGCCAGGTGCAGAAATTTTACAAACGGCATTTATGCTAGCCTGTATAGCAGAACCAGAAAATATACAGGTTGTAGATATGCCTAATAATCATAGAGAGGTTCGGGTATATACAAAAATTATACATTATCCTACAGGAATGGTATTAGGTGTTGGATTTGGCAGCTGTTCGACTATGGAAAAAAAATATAGGTATCGAAAACAATCACAAGATGAAAATACTGGTAAATATGTACCAAAAGAATATTGGGATTTAAAAAAGGCTGAAAGATTTGATGAAGCTATACAGGCAATTGGCGGAAAAGGATTTTCTGTTAAAAAAATCGATAACTCCTGGATGATTGTAAAAAAAGGGAATGAAACCTTAATTGAAAATCCTGATATTGCGGATTGTTATAATACAGTATTAAAAATGGCAAAGAAAAGAGCGGATGTGTGTGCAGTAATAGCAGCTACAGGTTGCTCTGATATTTACAATCAGGATTTAGATGATACAGATTTAATGACAGACAAGGATTTGGAGACAGGCAATAATAAAGATTTTCAGCAAGTGGGTGATAGTGATAAAAAAAACATTTGGGATGTGATAAATAAAATCCCCGATAGTGCAGAAAAGATTGAAATCGCCAAGGAATTGCGGAATAAAAGCATAACAGAAGAAAGACGGCAACAGCTTTTTCAGAGAGTAGAGGAGCTTTTAAAAATGTCAACTAATTTGGATGCTGCCGCCGATGCTGGATTTAATGAGCAGGTGTTGATATAATGCAGGCGCGAATTTTTTGCAAGCTGTTGGATGTTATAGAAGATAAAACAAAACCCGGTAGGTTTGTATTGGAATTGCAATATGAAGGGTCAAGCTTTGCATTTCTTTTAAAAATACTATCAGGGTTCTTAAAAAACAAAAATAAAAAGTTAATTGAAATTAGCAACTATCCATCTGACAAATGGGAGGCTGCTTTTAGATTTTGGCATAAAGTGATAGATTGCATAGTTGCTGAACTGGCAATAAAAAAAATTGATGTTATTTGTGATACGATAGAAGTAAACAAAGAAAACATTAAAGAATTTTTAAAAGCTGAATATGGCAGACACAAAATTATGTATACAAAACAGGATGTCGTTATAATCGAAAATGCTTCATCAACTACTTACACGTTTGAGGAGTTAATGAACATTATAAACAACACAATTAATTTTGCATATGAAAATCATATAGATTTATCTAAATATTTAGATGAATATAAAGAATTAAATAAGGAGTAAACTATGTTTGAAGATTGGGCAGGTAAAGCAATACCAAAAGAGGATACCGCCTCTATTTGTTTTAGAAATCAGGAATATAATAATAAGTCAGAATATATAAATTATACGGATAAATATGTGCAGCAAAAAAATAATGCGGCTGATACTAAACCGCAAAATAGAGAATTCGATTATGAAAAGGCAAAAAATGATTTAATAATTGATTACCCCAAATTAAATCCTGAATATCCGCGACTTTTTCCTGGTGATAAAATCATGATAAAGCCATTTGATAAACAAAAAGATGGTTACGCTTTTGGCATAGATGCAAAAAATATGTGCGGAAAGATAGTAACTATAAAAGGCTTTGATGAAACAATTAAGACATATCAGTTAAAAGAAATCTGTTTTGACTGGCATTCTTATGAATTTGATTTTAATACTTTAATAAGAGCTAATACTAATAACTATCAGGACATAACCAATCCCACACAAGAGGATTTT
>JBLNGL010000239.1:0-4304 GCA_050264735.1 Ignavibacteria bacterium
AAAAAAGATTGAAGGGGCAATGCAGATAAAAATAAGAAGGAGAGAGTAAGCAAACCTATATTTTACTTTTGGAGTAATGGAGTATTGGAATAAGGGAGTAGTTTAATTTATTTCACTAAAATTAATTTCTTTGTTTCTGTAAAATTACCTGCCTGAAGACGATAAAAATAAACGCCGCTCGAGATATTCTCAGCATTCCAAATCCGTTTATAATTCCCGGCTGAAAGTTCTTCCGATACAATTGCAGCTATTTCTTTCCCCAATAAATTATAAACTTTTAAAGAGACAAAAGATCTTTCCGGAATAGCAAAAGAAAATTTTGTTGATGGATTGAATGGATTGGGATAATTTTGAAATAAAGCAAAATCAATAATATTTCCAGGATTTTCATTAACATCAACCGGGTTAATTATAGCAGTGTTACCTGCACTAATCATTATTGTATCCTTAATTTCTTCTGCACCATCTAAAAAATATGAATATGGAGGAGTGAACACAGTATCGGAACCGGGGATAAGAGATTGACCGCTTCCACCTGATTCCCATACTATGTTGAATGAAGGATCCAAAAAAGATACATTATTATTTGCAGCATAAAGCTTGCCTGTGGTTCCGCTAGTTGTAAATAATTCCCATGGATTCCGCACATTTTCAAAGAAATTATTTTCAACAAGGCATTCGGCATACAAGCGTGTGCGGACACAATATTGTGCACCGCCTGTATTGTAGTAATTATTATATACATGCACTCTGCCGAATCTTACTGAAGGCATTCTCTCAACACAGCCGTCAGCATACCAGCAATGGTGTATAGTTACATGCAGGTACCCCAGATCGGAGATGATTGAATCATTATTACCTATGAGATTAACAAAGTTGTGGGAAGTCTGGTTAATATATTGAAACCGGCACCAGGAAATTGTAACGCTATCGGCTTGCCGAATAATATCAATTGAACCATCAGCGCAATCTGTAAAAGTACAATGAGATATAAAGACATTTCTGCCGCCGGAAATTGTTATTCCATCACCTTCTCCCACACCATTCGGATTTGTAATGTTCAAATTCTTAATAATAACATTTCTTACCCCGTTCCCAATGATAAGGTTTCCAATTATTGCAGCACTTGTGTCTGCTCCCTGTATAGTTTTGTTTGAAGCTATAATTAAATTACCATTTAAAACAATGGTATCCGGGATAGTAATTGTATAAGGTAATAATGAACCTGCATAGGTCGTAAATTCTTCGGCATTTGTTACGGTTATGGTTTCTCCCCAGGTTCCGCCTGTTGCATTGCCTCCAAAGCCGTCGGACGCAAAAATAAAAGCCGGTATAATTATTACTGTAAATACAATTAATTTTACCATATCAAAACTGCCTTAATATACGCCATAAAGCAAATCTCCATTTTTTATTTGAGCAGAATAAGCTTTTTGGTATCAGTAAAATTTCCTGCATGTATTTGATAAAAATAAATTCCGCTTGCGTAATTCTCCGCGTTCCAGATCCGTTTATAACTTCCTGCCGGTAGCTCTTCTGATAAAATATTTCCCACCTCTTTTCCTAACAAATCAAATACTTTTAAAGTTATAAAAGATGGTTCGGGAATATTAAACGAAATTGTTGTTGATGGATTAAAGGGATTGGGATAATTCTGATTTAACAAATATTTAGTGAGAATTTTACCCTCATCTTCTTCAATGTCAGTAATTTCCGAAAGCGGACGACGCCAGACACCTGCCCCATAAGTACCAGCATATAGATCTGAGCCATAGATAGCTAAAGCCATTATCCTTGAATAAATTAAACCTGAATCCGCTGTATTCCAGCTTGTACCAAAGTTACTTGAAACAAAAATACCGTTCTCTGTTCCCGCAAAAATATTTATGCCGCTGACAGCCAGTGCATTAATATAAAGCTCAGATAAACCTTGATTTGATGCTGCCCAGTTTAATCCTCCGTCAGTTGAGATATAAATCCCCTCGTTAGCAGTTCCTGCAATTAAGCTCTTATTCCCCGCAGCATCCTCAACTAAAGCAAGAGCCTGTACAAGACTAGTTGAAGAACCGAAGCGTCCGGATATCCATGTATAACCGTAATTAGTAGAAATAATTACTCCGCCATGATTCCCCGCAAATAGAGTATCACCCCTTATAGTCAATGCACAAACAGAATAGTGATTAATATTGGTTGCATTCCATGTATTTCCATTATTGGTAGAACGAAAAACTCCGCTGCTTAGAGTTCCTGCTAAGAGATTATTACCACTTGCAGCAGTTGATCGGATATCTGTATCTGTAAGACCGGAATTTTTAACTGTCCAACTTAATCCATTATTGCTAGAATGATAGATCCCATTAGCGGTTCCCGCAAAAATATTCGAATCATGGAAGACAAGTGAAAAAATAACTTCATCAGATAAATCGGTGCCTGTTGTAATCCAGTTTATTCCCTTGTCCGGGGAATAAAAAGCCCCGGCTCCGCCAGTACCGGCAAACAGATCTGAGCCGTTTGAGATTAGTGAAAGAACAGCAGTATTAATCAAACCCGCATTCATAACATTCCAGGTATCCCCGTTATCTGAAGATTTGAATACTCCTTCACCGGAGGTTCCTGCAAAAAGATTACTGTCTTTCACGGTCAGTGCAAAAATATTAAGATTTGTGAGTCCGTTGTTTACCGGACTCCAATTTTGACCATAATCGGAACTGAAAAAAATTCCCTCACTATTGGTTCCTGCAAATATATTTGTATCACTCAGAACAAGTGAACGAACATCTTTATTATTTAAGCCAATAGTATCCCAGCTTACTCCGCCGTCATTTGAAAGAAATACGCCATCATCAGTTCCGGCAAAAAGTTTTTCTCCGCTGACCATTAAAGTCCGGATATTAATATTGGGTAAACCTACGGAGTTCCAGCTATCTCCATAATTAGTTGAAAGCAACAATCCGTTATATGATGTTCCGGCAAAAATATTTGTATCTTTAAAAACAAGTGTGTTTATAGGACAACCTGCCGGTTCATTATTCTTTGGGATCCAATTTAAACCATTGTCGGTAGAAAGAAATGGTCCCCCGATGGTTCCGGCATAAAGGTTCTTGCCATGAATGGATAGAGAAAGGATAAATGGTAATGTTAAACCATTGTTAATTGCAGTCCAGTTTGCACCATTGTCTGTGGAAAGAAATGCTCCTCCTATAGTCCCGGCAAAAAGATTTAAGCTGTCAGAAGCTATTGACAGAATATCTAGATTTGTCAGTCCATTATTGGCTGCAATCCAGCTTATGCCATTATTAGAAGAAACAAAAATTCCTCCGCCGTAAGTTCCTGCAACCAGGCTTTTACCAATATTAAATGCTCTAACCTCTCCACCGTTTGGTCCGTTGGTTTGCACCCACTGTGCTTTCATATTTAGAGAGGCCAGCACTAGCAGAAAAATACATCTTTTCATTTTGATAATCCCCTGTAATGAGGTTAATTAATATTTTCGACAATTTCTATTCCATTATAGATAATTGTTTTCCCCGGATCCGAAATGTCAATCCCAGTACCTTTATTTTTTCCAACAATTACTACATTAATTTTTCTTTCTTTGAGCATTCCCGGAAATTCCCCTTTCCTATCAGAAACGGTTAAGGTTTTTTCCTTATCATTCCAATCAAAATCTATTGTTGAATAAATTCCTTTTTCATAATTGTAATTGTCATTCTCATCTTCATAGAAAGTGAAATGAGCATCTGCACCGGGATAAATTCTAAGTTCAACCGGATCAGCTGGTTTTTCGGTGGAGTACTGAAGGAATGGTCCCATTGGGATAATTGATCCGGCTTTTATGAATAATGGAATTTTTTCGATCGGTGCGTCTGCCTTTATGGTTTTTCCCCCTTGAAGAATTTCTCCTGTCCAGAAGTCGTACCAATTATTCCTTTCAGGAAGATAAACTTCCCTGGATTTTTCTTTTACCGCTTTCTCTTCTTCTTTTGCAAATATAGACGGCGTCTTCCAGAATAGCCGGCATTTGGCTGCGCCCGTTGATCTGTTTTCTGTTTCAAGAACAAAATTATATTCCTTCCCCGCTTCAAGATTTACAATCTCGGTATACTGCTCGACGCTTGTGTACACCATTTTAAGTGTATCCCCATTCAAAATAATTCTTTTCGGATCGTAGCTGATCAAATGAAACTGATGCTTGCCCGTTTCTTTCGGAATGAGCTTCCCTTCCCATGTAACTGCATACATTGAATCTGTTGCATAATCAGGGCGGCCGGTGTACCAGAATATATCAACATTAGGATCTATTG
>JBLNGL010000240.1:0-2844 GCA_050264735.1 Ignavibacteria bacterium
TAATCAGCTTGATAAAGCTTTTTTAGATGCCGTTGCAAAGCTTAAAGAAAATGAAATCAGCTTCCCGAGAAGATTCGAATATTCGGCTGATAATTATGGTTATCATATAGTTTATCTGGAGGAGAGAATTCCGCAGCATAAGGCAGATCTTAAACTTGATTACGATGAAATGAAACGCCTGTCGGATGAATACAAAAAGCAGAAACTTTATGAAAAATGGATTGCTGAATT
Organism: Ignavibacteria bacterium; assembly: GCA_050264735.1. Lineage (GTDB taxonomy): Bacteria > Bacteroidota > Ignavibacteria > Ignavibacteriales > Ignavibacteriaceae > DATKLQ01. The sequence goes on from JBLNGL010000240.1 coordinate 232, forward strand.
AAAGGATAATATTTTCTGGGAAGTAAGAATTTAGGCAATCCTCTTTAAGCCTTTGATTCTTGCGGACAACATCTCAATTATTATTAAAGGAAATTATTTTGAGTAATGAAACGATTGTCAATAATGATGTTGAACTTGTCGCAAAGCTAAACAGCGCTGTTAAAAAAATAAAAGCTGAAATTAATAAGATCATTATCGGTCAAGAGCAGATCATTGATCAGCTTTTAATTTCATTATTCTCCAGGGGGCACTGCCTGCTTGTAGGGGTTCCTGGTCTGGCAAAAACTCTTCTTATTAAAACTCTCGCTGAAGTATTAGACCTTAAGTTCAGCCGGATACAATTTACTCCCGACTTAATGCCCAGCGATATAACCGGCACCGAAATTATTGAAGAAAACCAGGCGACTAAAAGCAGAGATTTTAAATTTATCTCCGGTCCGATATTCGCAAATGTCGTGCTTGCCGATGAAATAAACCGAACTCCGCCGAAAACGCAAGCCGCACTGCTCGAAGCAATGCAGGAGCATAAAGTTACGGCTGCCGGCATTACTTATTCATTGTCCGAACCTTTCTTCGTTCTTGCAACTCAAAATCCCATTGAACAGGAAGGCACTTATCCGCTGCCGGAAGCCCAGCTGGATAGATTCATGTTTAACCTTTGGCTGGATTATCCCTCCTTTAGCGAGGAAGTGAAAATTGTTCAGACTACAACCAGCCTATATCAGCCTAAACTTTCAAAACTGGTCTCCGCCCAAGAAATCATTATGTTCCAGGATTTAATAAGAAATGTTCCGGTTGCTGAAAATGTTATTGATTTTGCCGTGCGTGCATCAAATATGACACGTCCTTTAAATAGCTCTTCGCCGCAATATATTAAAGAGTGGATCAGCTGGGGAGCCGGGCCACGCGCTTCTCAATATTTAATTCTTGCTGCCAAAGCCCGTGCAGTAATGGAAAAAAGATTTACGCCCGGTATTGATGATGTAAGATTGTCGCTGCTTCCGGTACTGCGCCATAGAATCATCACTAATTTTAATGCAGAAGCCGACGGGATTACATCAGTGAATGTAATTGAAAGATTAATGAAGGAAATTTAAAACTCTTTTTTTAAGACTACAGTCAGGTTCTGACAATCCTATAATTTTTAAATGCGAAATAAATTTCCTTAGCAGCTGTTTTAATTACTGTTGCAACCGGTATCGCCAAAAGCATTCCAATTATTCCGAATAACTGACTTCCTGCAATAATTAGGAGAATAATTGCTATCGGGTGCATATTTACTCCTTTTGAAAAAACCAGAGGCTGGACAAATCCATTATCCAGCAAGTAAATGATTGTTAGGAGAACCGCAATTAATGGTATTTTGGAAAGATTACCAAATTGTGTAATTGAAAGCATTGCAGCTGGGATGCCTCCGATTAGAGGACCGAAGTATGGAACTAAATGTCCGATTCCTGCAATTACTCCAAGAGGGAGCGCGTTATCGATGCCAATCAGATAAAAACCGAGGCCGCAGCTTACACCTACAAATGTAGCATCGAAAATCCAGGACCTGACAAATCTTCCAAGCTGGATTCTGATTCTTTTAATTATCCAGTAAGACATTTCAAAATATCTGTTCGGCATTACCTGTAGGAAGCTCCTGAAAATTTTTCTGCTGTCCTTTATCAGGAAGAATGTAATAAAAGGTACAACAACTAAAATAGCGACTACGGAAACTATGCCTGAAAGAATTGCAGGAATAGATTCAATTGATTTGAATTTTTGAGAATCGATTAATCTTTCAACTGCTTTCGAAAGCTCCCCGGGATAAAACAGGGGAAGATATCTGTAGATCTCTTTCTCAATTTCGAGCATATTTTCGTGAGTTGAGTATTGCTTTAAAGCCGCAATGAGCTGGTTCATCTGGTAGGAAAGCTGGGGGATTATAAAAGAAAGAAACCAATATCCGGTAAAACCTATAACAATAAAAACTATAAGAGTTGAGGGCAGCCTGTTTAAACCTTCTTTTTCGAGTCTTTTAACCAGCGGCTCAAAAATAAAAAATAAGAGAAAGGATACAGCCGATATGATTACTAAATCTGAAAGCAGGTAAAGTAAAAAAATTGTAAAAATAATCCCGATACCCCATAGAATCAACTTTACAATTTTTTTTAATATTAAATCGTTCATGATAAAAAAAAGAATTTAATATTTATTGATCGTAAACAGCCTCAACCCTTCTTATCCCCGGAATTTCACGCATCAGGGATCTTTCAATTCCGGCACGAAGGGTAATTTGAGATAAGGGACAAATACCGCATGCCCCGGTTAATTTTACTTTTACTATTGCATCTTCCGTAATATCTATCAATTCAACATCGCCGTTATCGGCTTGAAGAAAGGGCCTGATGTTATCGATTGCTTTTAAAACTTTTTCTTTCATTTATTTAAAATTTTTTAATAATCAGAAAACCGAGCACGAATATTCTAATTTAATTTTATTCTTCGTCATCCAGTAAAATTTCAATTTTTGATCCTGAAGTTATATTGCGTACATGTATCTGGTTTGCTAGATTCCTGGTAATATCCATAATTATTTTTTCATATTCGGTTCCCGCCAGATCATAAACA
>JBLNGL010000241.1:0-2714 GCA_050264735.1 Ignavibacteria bacterium
ACCAAAACCAGACAATTACAAAAACCATTAATACAACATTGGGTACAGGCTGGGTAGCAAGCAACTGCAACCTGATAATATTTATTTATAAAGATACTCCCCCGCTGATACAAAGCACTGTTGAACAAAGTACACTGCAATCGGTGACAAATCCAATAGGTGTTACTGGCACACATGAAGTTCCTACGGCATATAAGCTTGAGCAGAATTACCCGAACCCCTTTAATCCGACTACAAACATAAAATATTCTATTCCAAAAGATGGCGCGGTAAGCTTGAAAATTTATGATGTACTGGGTAATGAGGTCTCGGTATTTGTTGATGGGTTTATGAAAGCCGGAACATACAATGCCGAGTTTAATGCGGTAAATTTTTCAAGCGGTGTGTATTTTTATACTTTAAAGACCAGTGAATTCACAGCAACTAAAAAGATGCTGCTGATAAAATAAGAACGAAATTTTACAGGAAAGAGATTCCATCTTTCAAAAAATGCCTGCCTGCTGCAGGCAGGGAATCTCTTTTTGTTTTTGTTAATATATAAACGGAATAAACTTCTTTGTAATTTTTGCATATTCATCAAACTCATCGCTGTATTTTACCTTTAGATAAGTTTCCAGTATCAGAATATTCATTATAACAAATAAAACAAGCATTACTACAGAAATAACAAACGGATATACACTTCCCCTGAGCATAGCAAAACCGGTTATTTTTTAAAATAAATAACAATTGATATTGTATATTTGATATTTTGCCTTTATCTTAATTAATGTATATTAGAACTTAACCTCTAAAATCATGAAAACAAGATTATCGGCCCTCATTATTCTTGCTTTTTCTTTAATGATTATTTCAACACAAACATTTACAAGCCCCCGAAGAGTTTTAATAGAGTTTAACGCTAATACAGCGTGCGGTTATTGTCCATGTGCAGATTCAATTATTCAAAACCACATATTATCCCAGTTTCCTCATACAGTAGTTATAAATTATCACCTGGGCGGTTCTGACCCGTATATATATTTCAATGGCTATTACATTTATATGCTTCTTGAATTTTACGCTTACCCTTTGGCACTATTTGACAGGCAATCGGGACCCCCAATGGATTACGATCTCAACTGGCCTGACTCAGTTGCTGCGAGATATGAACGTTCTCCAAATTCATTAATTAACCTCAATTTCGTTTCAAAAGACTATAATCCATCAACAAGAATTTTGACAGCAACAATAGAAGCAACTTCACTGGAATTGCTAAGCGGTTCATACTATATAAATTTTGCGATGATTGAAAACAACCTTGTAGGTGTGCAAAATTTCTACGCTGCTTGCGGCACTCCGGGTTATATCAATAACTATGTGCATAATTGGGTTGCCCGTGACATGATTAACACACCAAGAGGCGAAAATCTTGTTGTAGGAACATGGCCTCAAAACCAAACAATATCAAAAACAGTAACAACAACTGTAGATACGGGCTGGGTTGCATCAAACTGCAATCTAATTGCATTTGTTTACAAAGATACTCCACCGTTAAATCAAAGTGAAATTCAACAAAGCACACTTCAATCGGTAACTAATCCGCTGGGAGTAAACGGTAATATAAAAATACCTTCAGAGTACAGATTAGAACAAAACTATCCAAATCCTTTTAATCCTGTTACTCATATTATATATTCTATTCCCAAAGGCGGTAACGTAAGTCTGAAAATTTATGATGTGCTGGGCAATGAGGTTTCGGTATTTATTGACGGGTTTATGAAAGCAGGAACATACAATGCCGAGTTTAATGCAGCTAATTTTGCAAGCGGTGTGTATTTCTATACATTAAAGACAGATGAATTCACAGCAACCAAAAAAATGCTGCTGATAAAATAAAATCGGAGATTTTTACATGATAGAGATTCCATCTTTTAGAAAAATGCCTGCCTGCTGCAGGCAGGGAATCTCTTTTTGTTTACTCTAATATATAAACGGAATAAACTTCTTTGTACTTTTCGCATACTCGTCAAACTCATTGCTGTATCTCTCATGGAGATAGCTTTCCAGAAGCGGGATATTAACAACCACATACAGCGCAATCATCGCAGCAGGTACAATAAACGGATATACACTTCCTGTTAGGATTGCAAACCCGGTAAACAAAACAACATCACCGAAATAATTTATATGTCTTGAATACCTGAACAATCCCCCTGTGTACAGTTTTCCTTTGTTTCCAATATTCTTTTTCCATTTGTAACGCCGGTATTCGGAAATTGTATTAATAAATGAACCGATAATATATAAAGCCGCGCCTGTGTAAAAAGGAGCAGAGTGGTTATTTGAATTAGTACCTCCCGTAAAAGAAAATGTCATATAAACTATAAAAAGCCAGAGAGCAATTGTGAGTGCTTCGCTCCACTTTACTTCTCTGTTAATAAAAACAAATTCGGTAAACAGCAAACGTATAAAATAAACTAATCCGCCGAACATAATATAGATTCTCCTCGTCTCGTTTCCCAAAGCAACCGGAAAGCCGAATAATGCCGCAACTGAATCTATTCCGTTAAAAAACAGAAGCCATAAAACCAGCAATAAAATAATGAAGTGCAAAGCAGCAAGAGTTACTTTTTGTTCCAGTGAGCTTGAATATTGGCCGTACATTCTACCCCCTTTCTTTCAGTATCAGAAGTACCTTATACAAAAATAAAGCATAATAACAATAATTGAAA
>JBLNGL010000242.1:0-3967 GCA_050264735.1 Ignavibacteria bacterium
ATAATCTGGTACTGAAGCAGACCTTCGATCTTTTCAATGCTTGTAGTGAAGAGGTACGGTGAAAGAATTTCATCGCCGGGGAGAATGATATATTCCGAAGAGCGTCCGGCGTAAGGTTTCATCAGGGAAAAAGTTCTGCCGCAGCTGCATTTTTTTTCAATCAGCATTCCTTTGTCATGCATCTGGTAGCGTATTAACGGCATAGCAGTGTTTCGTAAATCGGTTATAACAATGCTGCCCGGCACTCCTGCAGGTGCAGGTCTTTCGTCATTCAGGACCTCGACAATTACTTCATCTTCATTAATATGATAACCTTCATGCATTTCACACTCCCAGGCAGCTTCCTTAAACTCCGTTGAACCATATATATCATATAGATCAGCCTTAAAGATTTTTTCTATATAATTGCGGACATTCTCCTGAAGGTATTCCGAACTTGTAAACAACCGCTTTATCGAAGGTATCGGGAAATTCTTTTTTGCAAGAAGCTGTGCAAGCTGAAAAAAATAGCTGGGGGAACCGTATAATGCCTGAGGCGAAAACCGATACAATTTTTCAATCGTCCGGTCTAACGGTTCAAATATTGAAAATACTTTAACGCTGGGAAGAATAGCTTTGTATAGGAAGCTTTTATTTCTTTTCTCTGTATATTCCGGAGAAGCAGCCTCAAAAATTGCAATTCTTTCATTGAATTTTATACCGCATTCCAATCTTGCTCTTGCTTTTACAAGATATTTTTTTCGTATCCAGCTTATCAAATCATAGTAGGTCCACATCGGCTGCCCTGTTGAACCGCTGGTATGACTTTTAAACTTATTCTTTAAAAATGCTTTATGGTTGATTAGCTCGGAATAATGTAATCTTACAATATTTTTGTTAATGATAGGGAAATAAACTAAATCATTAATTGATTTAAGCTTTTCAGGACTTACGCCTGCTTCATCAAAAGTTTTTTTGTAATAAGGAATGGTGCGGTATGAATGCAGCAATTGTTTTTTCAGTAAAGAAAAACGCAGTTCATCCAAAGCCTCTCTTGAGGCGTAAATATTTTTTTTCAGCAAAACAAAGTTTAAGATTTTATTCTTCATATTGATTACCAGCGGAGCAGCAAAGAGTAATCTGAATTTTGCGTGGAAGACGTACGTTTCAGTTCAAGCCTTGATTTGAACTTTTTACAAACCTTGTTCATTCTTTTTTTCAGCCATTCTGCATCTTGCCGTGACGGATAATTTAGTCTGAATTTTTTTATCTGCATTGGAATTATTTTGAGATCCAGCAATTTGCCGGTGGAAAACTCCACGTCTGCGAAATACATCAGCACCAAATCGGATCTGAATTTTTTATGCCCGTTGAGCTTCCATAATTTCCAGGGCCTCTTCAATTTTCTAAAGTTAATTTTTGAATTTTTCCTTCCTTTTAAGCCTTCAAAATCATTTATTAAATCTCCCGTGCCGTAAATGATAAGCTTATCTTTATAGACTTCTATTGGTCTCGGATGGTGAGATGAATGTCCATGGATTATGTCAATTCCTGCTTCATCAATTAAAGCATGGGCAAATCTTACTTGATCATCCGGAATATCATAATCCCAATTGCTTCCCCAGTGAATAGAAATGATTATGATATCGTTGTACTGCTTTATTATTTTGATTTTATCTTTTATTTGCCGTACAGTATCATCCGAGAAGTCGGTAAGTAAATTCACCCCGGGTTTGGTTTTTTCCGCTTCCCAGCTTAAAGGTACTCCGCTTGTAACCGAGCAAAATGAAAAAACAATAACTCTTCCTTTCCCTGCAATATTCAATGCTGCCGGCAGCTCTGCTTCCTTCCGGCTGCAGCCGGCTCCGGAGAATTTGATATTAACATTCTTTAATGCCTGAAGAGTTTCTGTTAGTCCTTCATATCCGAAATCAAGCAGATGATTATTAGCAAGCGTACAGACATCAATCTCAGCTGACCGCAGGCAAGAAACATTGCCCGGATTCATTTTATAATGAATTGCTTTGCCATTCTCAAAATTATTGCTCTTGGTTATGCTTGTTTCAAGATTAATTATTTTTAGATCGGGAGCATTCTTTTCAAATATTTCAATTGCATCTCCCCAGATGTATGAATAATCGACCGGGCGGGGAATTGGTCCGTTTGTATTCTCCGCAAACTTGAAGTAGTCTACGGCATTTCTTCCGTTTGATTGATGCAGAGCCGGATCGCCGGGGCAGGGAAGGGCTTGATCAATTCCTCTCCCCGTCATCACATCACCGCCTAAAAATATAGTGACAAAACTTGAATCAGTCATCTTAAGAATGCTTAATTTAAAACATAATATACCGGGACAAACCTTGCACCTTGAGTTACATTAATAACTTTATTATCAGATGCACGCACAAGAGATCCTCTAAATTTTCCGTCGACTCCCCAGAAATTTAAATTCACATATTGCCGGGAAAATCCTTTTAATCTGCCGTCTTTAAAAACCGGAAAATTCTCGGAAGGAATCTCAATATATTCCTGGACAATATATTTTAATCCGGAATTAATAATCAGATTTATTTTCTTCTCCCATTCAGCCTGAATAATTTCAGAACCTATTACTACACCTTTCCCTCCAAAGCCTATGTTCGGCTTCAAGACAAAATTTTGCCGGTTCGTTTTAACAAACGGAACGAGATTTATTTCTTTATTATCATAAAAAGTTTTACATTCCTTGAAAATCCGCGTCCATGGAATGTATTTATCAATTACATGCTGCTCCTCCTCATTAAATAAGGATCTGAAAGTGCTGTCAGATAAAAGTGCGAAAGCCTGCTTCTGCACCGATATGCCGGTGTAGAAAGGATTTATCATGCACACATTATTTTCGGAAAAAGCCCTAATAAGATCTTCCGTATGCCCGAAGTATCCTCTCTTTAAATATTTGTTCAGAAACCTATTATTCAAACAAGCTGTTTTGCTGATGCTAAGCACTTTGTTTCGGAGATTCGAGTGCGGTTTTCCCGTGCTGTCGGTGCGGAAAATATCCCTTATATTCTCACGGCGGTTGACTATATCGACTTCTTTTCCATTAAGCATTAGAGTTTTGCCATCATATGCAAAATCTCTCGGATCAGCATAGCTGGCTTTCAATCCTTCTCTTTTTAATAATTCAATTATAAAATCTACTTCAAGCCTGCTGTCTGAATTCCGGGCGCAGACAATTGCTATATGCGGATTTTCTTTTTCCGGCTTATGGAAGCATGCACAAAATTCTTTATATTTTTTTAAAAGGATTTTATAAAGCGAATCAACCAATGTATCTCTGCTTATCTCAAATTTGTTTTGTAAAAATTTCATCGACGGCAGGCAGTCAAATATTTTTATCAGCATATCATTGTCCCCGATTCCTGCCGGAATGTCGGTGTTTATTTCAAGAAAGTGTAAAGAATCTGTTGAAAAATTATATAGCGTATCAAGCCTCGCTATTGGCAATTTTCCCGAATATCCGGGATTAACACCGATGTAATCCCTAACTTGACCGGTGACGGGCATGATATTTTTTAAATTCTCATTACAGTAATATGCACCTGTTAATTTTTCCATTATGTTTAATAGAACTGCCGATACTTTCGAGAATTCCTCCCTTTTTTTGAAAGATATAAAATATGGTTTTGAAGGTTCTTTAAAGGCATAGAACGAATTTTTGCATTTTCTCCTGTGCTTCATCATTTCCTGTATATTATAATCCGAAATAAGTTTTTGAAAAGTTTCGTACTCCGTTCCGCTGAATTGTTCTTTTATAGAACGTTCATAGAGAATATTAATTTTTGCTGCAGTGTCCATTTAAACTTTCTTTATAAATTCGGCTGTAAGCCAATGCAGCTTTTTCCCATTTATAATTCTGTTCCATTTTTTTTACATTATTTTTCCCCATTATGATTCTCAGCTCTTTATTATTCTTCAGAAAAATAATTGCAGATTTTATTTCCTCTAT
>JBLNGL010000243.1:0-3882 GCA_050264735.1 Ignavibacteria bacterium
TTCTTGTCTTCCGGAGTTTTTTCTTCAATTACAACTCCCTCAGGATGATCTACAAGATGCTTGGCAATGAATTCAATGAACTCTTTCATAGAAAGAAGCCTCCTATAATTAGAGCACGGGAGCTTAAGCAATAATGTACAGAACAACTTCCGCGGAAAATATTTAGTGATGAAAACGACTAACTATTTTTCACCGGAAGATGTATCTTCAGAAGCAGCGCCCTTTACTTCTGTTGTACTTTTTTCAATTTCTTCCTTGCCCGTTTCCTGGGATTGCTTTTTTACCGATTCCTTTTTAGAAGCTCTGCTCTTCACCTTAGCCTCTCGCAACTTGCCCCAATTTTCCAACTCAACCGCAATTTTTTCTTCGGGTAATCCCTTACGCAGTAACTCTCTTTTTAATAATAATCCCTTCTGCTGCAGCAAACTTTTTACTGTAAATGTAGGCTGCGCACCTACATTAAGCCAATACATTGCTCTGTCTTCTTTTATTTCCACAGTATGAGGATTAGTCAACGGATTATATAAACCAATGGCTTCCAGAAATTTTCCATCGCGCGGAGATCTGGAATCTGCAGCAACAACTTTATAGATGGGCTGCTTTTTCTTTCCCATTCTTCTTAATCTCAGCTTAACAGCCAATTTTATTTAACCTCCAATGCTTATTCTTATTTATTTATTTTTAAAATCGCCTGCCGGGGCGCATATTGTTCATCATATGCCTGCTGAAGCCCTTTTGATTAATCATACTCATCATCTTCAGCATTTCATTAAACTGCTTAATAAGCCTGTTCACATCCTGAATAGAAGTCCCGCTTCCAACAGCAATTCTTTTCCGGCGGCTACCATTTAATACTTTCGGAGTTCTCCTTTCCTCACGCGTCATTGAATTGATGATTGCTTCAATTTTAACCAGAGCTTTATCATCAATTTGAGTATTTTTAACCTGCGCACCTATGCCGGGAATCATACCCACCAGGGATGAAAGAGAACCCATTTTCTTAATTGCTTTAATTTGCTTAAGAAAATCTTCAAAATCAAATTTATTTTTAAGAAGTTTCTCTTCTAGTTTTTCAGTTTCAGATTCATCAAAGTTAAGCTGTGCCTTCTCAACCAAAGAAATTATATCGCCTTTTCCCAATATTCTTGAGGCAAGCCTGTCAGGGTAAAAGCTTTCTAAATTATCTAATTTCTCCCCGTTACTGATGAATTTAATCGGTTTTCCAACTATAGAGCGTATTGACAATGCAGCCCCCCCGCGGGTATCTCCATCTAATTTTGTAAGAACAATTCCGTCATAATCTACTTTTTCATTAAACGCTTTAGCCGAATTAACAGCATCCTGACCGGTCATTGCATCGACAATGAATAGAGTTTCGGAGGGTTTAACTGTCTCTTTAATATCGGCTATTTCGGTCATCATGGCTTCATCAACGTGAAGCCGCCCGGCGGTATCGATTATAATCGTATTTAAACCTTTTTCCCCGGCAAATGAAACGGATTCCGAGGCAATCAACCTCGGATCAGTTTCTTCTAAAGAGAAAACGGGCACATTAATTTGAGCTCCAAGGGTTTTAAGCTGATCAATTGCTGCAGGCCGGTAAATATCGGCAGCAACTAAAAGAACTTTTCTTCCCTGGGCGTTTAATTTTTTAGCAAGCTTTGCGGCAAATGTAGTTTTCCCGGAACCCTGCAGACCTACCACCATAATTATACTGGTACCGGAGCCTGATAATTTTATTTCATTATGATTACTTCCGAGCAGCTCCGTCAGCTCATCGAAAATTATTTTTGTAATTAACTGACCCGGGGTAACTGATGCTATAACTTCCGTACCGAGTGCTTTGGCAGAAACTTTATCTATAAAATCTTTTGCAACTTTGTAGTTAACATCTGCATCAAGAAGAATACGCCGGATTTCCCGCAGAGAATCGGAAATATTCTTTTCAGTTAGCTTTCCCTGTCCGCTTACTTTTTTTAAAACCGAATTTATTTTTAGAGTTAAATCTTCCAGCATTTTTTTATTATTCCATCTTCAAAGCATTTGCCCCGGAAACAATTTCCAAAATTTCTTTTGTAATTGCAGCTTGTCTTTCCTTGTTGTATTTAAGCTGCAGAGTTCTTATCAATTCTTTCGCATTTGTTGTAGCATTATCCATCGCAGTCATCCGTGCAGCTAATTCGGCGGCGTTTGATTCAAGCAGAATCCGCCATATCTGCGCACGCAGATGTTTAGGCAAAAGATAATTAAAAATATATTTTCTGTCAGGCTCAAAAATATAATCTATATTTTTTCCATTCTCCGAATTCACGGCAATGGGAAAAGGAAGAAATTGTTCGACCTGAATTTTCTGCTGAATTATGGATTTGAATTCATTATAAATAAGAATTACCTTATCAAAAGCTCCATCGAGGAATCCTTTGCTGATCTCATCTGTAATTGAAAGTGCATCTTCAAATTTTAGTTCTGAAAATATGCCGGCTCTTTTTCCAGAGATTTTGTAATTTCGCTGAAAAAAATCGGCAGCTTTTCTACCGACGCAAAAAATATGCGCTTCGCAAGGTGCTTTAGAATATTGATCAAACTGTTTAAGGGCTTCCTTAATAATATTTGCATTAAATGCACCGCACAATCCTCTGTCGGCCGTAACGATAACAACAGCCGTATTTTTAATTTCCCGCTGTATAAGGTAAGGATTTGTTTCCAGGTCCTCTTCAATAACGAGGTGAGACAACATTTCAGATATTTTACGTGCATAAGGGCGTGCATTAATTACTTTTTCCTGTGCTCTTCTCAGTTTTGCTGCTGCAACCATCTTCATTGCTTTTGTAATCTGCTGAGTATTCTGCACACCTTTTATCCGTGCTTTTATATCGCGCAGTGTAGCCAATTATTAAACTTCCCTCAAACAGTAAAAAAATTATTTTTATTCATGATCCCGAATTATTCACTCTTCTTAAATGTGCTTAAAAATTCATCGGCAGCTTTTCTGATATCTTTAATTAAAGATTCACTTAAATCTTTTTCTTTTTTAATTGTTTCAAAAATATGATTATGCTTTAACTCGATAAATTCATGAATTTCTTTTTCGAATTTTTTAATGTCGCTTATGCTTAATGAATCAAGATACCCGTTTGTACCAAGAAAAATACTGATCACCTGGCGTTCAACGAGCATTGGCGAATATTGGCCTTGCTTCAACAGCTCAACAAGCCTTGCGCCTTTAGCAAGTATCCGGAGAGTTACTTTATCAAGATCGGAACCGAATTTTGAAAATGCTTCCAGCTCTCTGTATTGGGCAAGATCAGTTCTTAATGTTCCAGCCACTTTTTTCATTGCTTTAATCTGAGCATTTCCGCCTACACGGGAAACTGAAATTCCGACGTTAATTGCAGGCCGTACACCTGCATTAAACAAGTTTGATTCGAGGTAAGTCTGACCATCCGTGATTGAAATAACGTTTGTAGGAATATAAGCAGATACGTCGCTCTGCTGTGTTTCAATGATCGGGAGGGCAGTAAGGCTTCCTCCGCCCAATTCCTCGCTTAATTTTGAAGCTCTTTCCAGCAGTCTTGAATGAAGATAAAAAACATCCCCGGGATAAGCTTCCCTTCCCGGCGGTCTTCTTAAAAGAAGCGAGAGTTCTCTGTACGCAGCAGCTTGTTTTGAAAGGTCATCGTAAATTACCAGGGCATGCTTGCCGTTATCGCGAAAATATTCACCCAAGGTTGCGCCGGAATAAGGCGCAATAAATTGCAGAGGCGCAGGAACCGAAGCTGCAGCGGAAATCACTGTAGTAAAATCCATTGCTCCATGCTCCTGAAGTTTAGCAACAACTTGAGCAACTGTGGAACTTTTTTGTCCGATAGCAACATAAATGCA
>JBLNGL010000244.1:0-5984 GCA_050264735.1 Ignavibacteria bacterium
GAAAAGAATTAGAAAAAAAACTGCTGTTAAAAATATTTTCATAAATCCCCGTCAAATTTTTCATAATGGATAGAGATATATTACTTTTAATTGAAACAGATCCAAAGAAATAATTTTTAAAACATAATCGGTCATTCCGCCCCAGTATCCGGCATTTATTTTTATCAGAGAATCGGAATCCATGACCCAAGTTCCCGGGAAATTTGCATATGATATGGGAGGTGTGCCGCACCAGCCTGCATTTTTTCTTTCAAGAAGTTTGCCGTCATTATAAAAGATAAATCCGCCGCTGCTTGAATCAAGTCCGGCTGATCTTTGCAATACAGTGATATTGGGATCTTCATCATCATAACCTTTAAGAACCCATGAGCCGACAAGTCGTTGGGAATTGTCAGGTGCAGTAAGTTCTTCTTTGCAGGAAGAAAATGAAATTAAAAATGCCGCTGCTAAAAAAAACAAAAAAAATATTCTCATAATATTTCCGAGGTTTTTCCGTTCAATTTTATTTCATGAAAAAATTTTTTCTAAATTTCTTTTTACAATTAAACCTGCGGTATACCGGCTGTGAAAAATAATCCTGCTTTCGGAAGGATAAGGCGTAAGATTTTTTAAGACAATTTTATAGTTTTTTACAAGAACTGATCTATTTTCTTTATCTGTGCTTAAGCAGGCTTCTGTTTCCTTCCCTTCATGCGAAATAATAAAAAGTACTTCGGCGTTTCCGCTCAAAACTGAATTCGTTTCATTCCTGTTTCTTGTGTCGGCAAGTACTGAGATAAAAGTGATTTTCAAATCATCTTCTTTAAGATACACATGCTGCCCGGCTTGTAATTTGAATTCTTCATTAATTTTGACTTTAACAGGATTGTTATATGCTATGATTTGAGCTTCGAGCGGCATTATTACCTCATTAAAAATATTTATCTGCTTTAAAAACATCTGCTCCGCTCCCCTTGTCAGACAACTTCTCTTTAATTCCCCAAATCTGATGAACGGAGCAGAAATATTTCAATAGCCCAAAGGATATGCCGGAATATTTGCCGGATAAATTGATTTGATTTATGAATTCCGGAAGTAAAAAGGAATTGTGTTATCAGTTTTCTGAGGGTTTATTAAATTTTTGAAAGGTTTTTCTAAGGAATATTTACCACGGAGACACAGAGTGCATAGAGACTCACAGAGAAATCTTTACAAAAAGCTCTTAATTTTTTCAACTAGTTCATTTACATCAGCATCCTCGCGTTTTCCTGTTTTCCGCACTTTTATTTCCACTTTGTTTTCTTTTAATTTCTTTTCTCCTGCTATTACCTGCAAAGGCATTCCCAAAAGATCTGCGTCATTGAATTTAAATCCTGCCTGAGCATCCGGGCGGTCATCAAACAAGACTTCAATTCCTGATGATGATAAATCACTGTAAATTTTTTCCGACGCATCTGCTACTTCTTTTTTTCTCATATTCAAACCGATTAAATGAACATGGAACGGTGCTAGGATATTCTCCCAGACAATTCCATTTTCGTCATGATGCTGCTCCAGATAGCAGGCAAGTATTCTATCAACACCGATCCCGTAGCTTCCCATAATTATCGGATGAGCTTCCCCGTTTTCGTCTAAAAAATTGGCTCCCAAGGCATCCGAATATTTTGTGCCGAGCTTAAAGATATGTCCGAGTTCAATGGCGGTGAATACCTCCAGCTTATTTCCGCAGACAATACATTGCTCACCGGCTTGGACACAGCGCAGGTCATGATATTCAATTTTTACATCGCGCAAAAAATCAATTCCGCCTAAGTGATAATCGTTTTTATTCGCACCGCTGTACATATTATTTGCATCCTTCAATCGGAGGTCGGCAACAATTTTTCCTTTAAAATCTACCGGCCCGATCGATCCGGCATCAGCGCCGGTTAAATTTTTCAACTCATCAGGATGACCGGGCCTGATATTCCCGCCGAGAACCTTCATAAGCTTATTCTCATTTACTTCATCATTACCCAGCATAAGTATTAAAACCGGTTCGCTATTGCTTATATAAATTCTGGATTTTGCGCATTGGTCTTCATTAATTTTAAGAAAAGCGCAAAGTTCATCGATCGATTTCACATTAGGAGTATGTATCTCTTTTAACTCATTGCTTGCTTTATCCCTCTTTTTGATTTCAGCTTTTGATTCTGCAATTTCAACATTTGCAGCATACCCGCAATGAGAACAGTGGGCAACGGTATCCTCACCTGCATCCGATTTAACCATAAACTCTTCGGAACCGGTGCCGCCCATTGCGCCGCTGGATGCCCCTACAATAAAATATTTTAAATCGCATCCGTCGAATATTTTTCTATATGCCTTATCGTGAAGCTTATATGAGAGATCAAGATTTTCCCATGAGCTGTCAAAGGAATAGGCATCTTTCATTAAAAATTGCCTGCCGCGGATAACTCCGCTTCTCGGCCTCGGTTCATTTCTGAATTTTGTCTGTATCTGATACCAGATTTGCGGAAGATCTTTATAAGATTTCAGAACATTCTTTGCATGGAACGTCATAATTTCTTCGTGTGTGGGAGCAAGGACATAATCCCTGTTTTTTATATGGAACATAGTATCGCCGAATGCTTCAACGCGTTTGGTTTCTTCCCATATTTCTCTTGGATTTAAAGCCGGTAGATGGAATTCCTGTCCTCCTATTGCATCCATTTCCTTTCTGATTATTTCACAGATTTTCTTTACTGTTTTGTAGCCGAGCGGAAGAAAAGAATAAATACCTGCGGAAACCATTCTTATCATACCGGTTCGGAGCATTAAAATATGGCTTTGAATCACGGCATCAGACGGAACTTCCTTTAAAGTAGGAATAAATGATTTACTGAATCGCATAAATTTTCTTTTTATTATAACAGGTTAGAAATAACTGACAAAAATATTGATTTGAGAAGGCTTATCAAAATTTCAAGGGGCAAAATATTTTAAGCTTAAGAATTTATATTACTAATCAGCAAGAATTAATTCACAAAATGCTTCTGAAGGTATAAGTGAAATTTTTGCTCTCGTGGAATTAAAAGTAAACTCATCGATCTGATCCCCGTTTCTCGAGAGGCTTAATTGCCTGTTAATCCAATTCACCGGGATATCAAAAGATATTGTAAGCGGCTGGTCATAATAATCGTCCGGGAGACCATCATTGAGATTAATTATTATTTTTTCAACATCATCAAATTTATTTTTCCCCCATTTAATTAAAAGCCTTGCATTTTTTTTCTCTTTAATATAGAGAACAGCCTGGTTCATGGATATCGTCCAGAAATCGCGGGCTTTTATAGCCTGAATATCGGATTTAAAATCTTCCATCTCATAAAAGCCGTATCCTTCGTAAAATCCGATTGAATGATATGTTATAATGAGCCATGCTGTTTTTTCCAGGCATTCATCAAGGAAAGGAATTAATTCCGAAGTATTATTAATGCATACATAGCAGGCATCATAATTATATGACTGCATTACAAGAGTGGGCAATGCAAACCAGTCTTTCGGTTCCGCAACCGAATCGGGAACAATAAAAGGATTTTTATGGTCCAGTTGCTCAAATTTTCTGCCGCAGAGGAATCCCGCATCTGCTAATGCTGTCCGTGTTCTTAAATGATATCCCCAGCCGCCGGGATAAGCATAAGCAACAGGTTTTAGTCCGAACTGCTTCATTGTTTCATAACAGGTTTTAAAATCATTATAGGAATCTTGATAGGACAGTGCATCATGATTAATATGCTTGTGCCCATGTCCGAAATAGCCGAATCCGTTATTGATAATCTGCAGCAGATAATCAAGTGCAGCCGAATCCTGCAGATAATTTTCCGTAATCATTTCATAATCCAATCTGATTTTATTGGCAATCAGAAAATCCTGAACTTCCTTCTCGGTTTCATTACTGGGCCCACCGTTATCATTAGTAATGGAAATTGCTGCTGTATGACCGTCATACCATTTGTAAATAAATGAAGCAACAGTTGAATCACTCCCGTTCTCATTGCTTTCCAATGGATTTTTAAATTCACATGAAGAAAAGAGACTTATCAGAATTGAAATATATAGAATCGGATTTTTAACGAGATAGATCATTTTTTTTATTTTTAACGTTTAGAGTCAAAGAGACTTAGTTTAAATTGTAATCTGAATAGAATTCTTAAACCGTTTTATTGTTATATTGCTTTTTATGACATTCTTAAAGTTAAATTATTATCCATTGCAAATTCATTCTTCCGGCTGATCCGTCTTATATTTATTTATATCCTGCAAATCCTCCTGGAGCTTTTCCCGGATAATATTTTCTTTCCTTTTCACCAGCCGTTCTGCCAATGTAGGAATTATCTCGGCTTTAATTACGAGGACGATTTCTCTTTTGGAAATTTCTTTTTGGTCAAACCCGGTGAGATACCTTATTCCCAGCACCCACCAGGGAAGATCCTTTAAAAACGGGATTCCACCCCGGGTATTTATCTCTTCAAAATTGAGCAGACCGCCAACTATAGCTTCTTCATTATCAAGCAATATAATTTCCGTTTCGGCAGAGGTTTTGTTCACCTGGATGGAAATATCTCCGGGTATCGGGAAACTTTTTTCTATATTCAATTTTAAAAGGGCAAATTGGAGGCTGTCCTTCTCAAAAATATTAGGAGTTACATTAATTATCGTACCCGTGGGAAAAAATTCATCCATAACATTGCCGGCAAAATCCCGCTGCTTTATGGAAAAATCGGAACCGACCTGTATTCGTCCTTTTTGTTTGTCTCTTACCGTAATGGAAAGCTTGGCAATTACTTCTCCGAGATTTTCAGACTCGAAAAAATTAATTAAGGCAGTTGTATAACCTGAAAATTTTCCAATATCTCCCTCCGCTTCTACACTCAAATTAAAATTCGGCGGCAATTCCTTTTCTTCTTTGGAAAACGATTTAAAATCAGTGCCGATCAATAAACCGTGTTTAGATAAAATTGCCTGCCAATTTATTCCTCTTTCCTGCATTTCGAAAACATTTGCTTCAAAGAATACAACAGAAATATTAATGTGCCGGAGATTTTCTATATCAAATTCTTCAAGCGCTTCAGGCAGTGTATCCGAAAAAGCATTTACAGGTTTTGCCTGAAATTCTTTTTTCAGAAAAGAAGGAAGTTCATTTTCTGTTTGTGCGGATATATTCAAAAAAAATATTCCGCTCAAAAGAATAATTAGATTTTTTTTCATGGCGATTGAATTTATTATTGTTGGGAATAATCTTATTCAATCATAATAATTATTATCTATTTTATAAAGATTATTTGAAAAAATATTTTAGTCTTTTTTAATCAATAACGCATTTTCTATAAAACTTTTAAACCAGGGGCTATTTTAATATTTTTACTTTAAAATTTATATTAATTATATATGGTTTTAATGGAACCTGAAATCCTCAAAATTCCTTTAACAGCTCTCCTGCCGTTTGTTTTAATGCTTGGCTCAATTGCAGTATTTCCTTTATTCTGGAATCACTTTTGGGAACAGAATAAAAATAAACTGATAATTGCTTTATTATTAAGCTTTCCGATAATAATTTATCTGCTGAGCAGCGGATTGTTTGAGAGGCTTTTCGATACTTTGATTTTCGATTACATACCTTTTATAATTTTACTCGGATCACTTTTCACAATAACGGGAGGAATATTTCTAACCGGTGATATCGAAGCAAAGCCTTCCGTAAACACGCTCTTCCTAGCAATAGGCGCAGTTCTGGCGTCATTCATTGGAACAACCGGGGCGGCAATGCTCCTGATAAGGCCTGTAATCCAGACAAACAAGGAAAGAGAATTTAAAGTTCATACGATTTTATTTTTTATAGGAATTGTAGCGAACTGCGGGGGACTTTTGACGCCGCTCGGCGATCCGCCTTTGTTTATGATGTACCTCCGCGGGGCTCCGTTTGCCTGGTTCTTCAGCTTATTCCTGGAATGGCTGATAACAAA
>JBLNGL010000245.1:0-2525 GCA_050264735.1 Ignavibacteria bacterium
ATTACTTTCCACTTTGCTGCCGGGGGAAAATGGGATAATGAATTCGGAAAATTTACGATGTCTGCCGGAGGAGATATTGCTTTCTGGTTCGGCAAGCTGGAACAATTTGGTTTTGATACCAGGATTCAGGGCTGGCATTTTTATCCGAATTTAAGTTTTGGATATGCCTTCCCGAACTTCAGTGTTTCGTTAAAATACGAATTGCTCATTATTATTGATCAAACAACACACAACGGAGATATGAAAACGGAGAACATTTTCGATACTTTTTCCGGTCATTCGTTTGGTCTATATATTGAACAGACTCTCTGGAAAGACAATTTCGTTGTAATCGGTTTTAAATCAAACTTCACAAAATTCTATTACACGTTGTGGGCCTCTTTTTCAACTTTCGACAGGTTTTTCTACATACCGGAATTTATCTTCAGTTTCAACTTATGAAGAAATTAATACTATATATCGGTTTGTTTCTTGCTGGCATTCCTTCATGTAATAACATTGTTGAGGTTGATCATCCTGCAGTAGATCCCGGAGACTTTATTGATCAAACTACCCCGCTTCCGGAATACTCCAAAGCCGTTATGGAAGGTATATACACCGTTACTGCCGGGAAAGAGCAGTTCGGCGAACAGGTTGTGCTGAAGTGGAGCGGCAATACCGTATCGATATTCACTTCCAAAGATGTCGGATATTTTGTAATGGAAGGCGGAAGCCTTGATACTGTTCTGTTTTTTATGGGTTACTGGCGTTTTAATGTTAACTCGGAGACCGGCCTTGTTAATTTGTATATTCCCGCGGACCAGGGGGGCAAAAAAATACTGGAAGGCGATACAACCGATTTAAATATTACATTTACAGGCACATACGGCAGCGGGAACAATGTAACCGATCAGAGGCTGACGATAGTATATAATAGACCTTTCAGCCAATTTGTAAAGCAGAGTAATTTTTATATTCTCGCCCACCGTGGGGGCGGTAGAAATTCCGAATACCTGGGCGTTTCTGAAAACAGCATTCAGATGATAGCTAAAGCCGAAGGATTCGGCTCCAACGGAATTGAAATTGACATAAAGGTTTCAACAGACGGCGTCCCGTTTCTTTACCACGACCCCGATATAAATTTAAGGCTTACCGAAAAAAGCGTCATCTGGGGTGATATTGAAAATTTCAGCTGGGCACAGCTGTCTACCTTCGTTACTCTTAGAAACGGTGAAAAAATTCCTACTTTAAGAGAAGCTTTGGAGTTTGTTGTTGAACATACAACCTTAAAATTTGTCTGGCTCGATCTGAAATCGAAGCATAATGAGATTCCCCAGATGATTGAACTGCAGCAGGAAATGCTTCAGCGCGCTGCCGCTCTAAACAGAAATTTAGACATTGTGATTGGTCTTCCTACCGAAGATAAAGTAAATAATTTTTTACCGCATGCCGGGGAGGAAAATGTTCATTCATTATGCGAACTAGGTATTGATATGGTTCATCAAACAGACTCGGAAGTATGGGCACCCCGGTGGACACAGGGCCTGCAGGCAGATCTTGTCCTGCAAATGCACAATGAAGGACGTAAAGTTTTTGTATGGACGCTTGATGAACCTTCTTTTATCCAGGATTACATAAACAATGGAAATTTTGACGGAATTCTTTCCAATTACCCGTCTCTCATTGCATATTACCATTACATAAGATAACCTGTATGATTTATAAAATTATAACGGCACTATTTTTTTTCAGCTCAACTGCTGTCCCGCAAAATAAGGACACACTCTATTATTTAACTGCCGAGCTGGGTGCCGGGTATTCGCGATACTTAACTACGCTGGATTTTCCCAACCTGAATCAGAACGGATTTTCCGGAACAGCAAGAGTAATGTGGCACCCGGAGCATCTGCTTAGCATCGGTTTGGAAACAGGTTATCAGTATTTATATTCTATAGAAGCGGATGTTACCGTTCCAGGCTATGGAACATCAAAAGCCAGTGCTTCCATGTATTCAATTCCCGTTATGATGATATTTTCAATGAAAGTATTTCCTATTGTGCTCCCGGAATTTGAGCTTAAATTCTCTTCCGGCGTTTTCTTGTTATATAACAGCGGTTCTGCTTTCGGATCTGAAATCAAAAGCTCCCAGGCAAGCATCGGCTATACGGTTGCAGGTACTTACTTAGTTCCGTTGAATGATATGATTTCCTACGGCGGTGAATTAAAATATAATTACATATCCAAAATTCAGGATGCGGATCTTTCAATCCAGGTAATTTTTTCATATAAATTCCTGCACTGGTGAGTTCAATTTTAGTGCATTGTTATTCATATCCGTTTAATTTATATTAAATTGAGGCTTTAAGAGGTGCTTTGTTTTATGTTTCGCGGCGGGGGCTGAATCCCTCCAAGCAAATATATTAATACAGCCGGTTAATAGAAAAAATAGCGGATCGGATTTTTTTTATCCGGTTTTTGAGAGCACTTAATGAGGAGTTATAACAGCTGTCGGCAAACTTATTGGCTTATCCAATTGCCGTTTGTTG
>JBLNGL010000246.1:0-2733 GCA_050264735.1 Ignavibacteria bacterium
TAACAAACGGAGAATATTTAAATTTCATGGAAGATAATGGGTATCATCGCCCCGAACTTTGGCTTTCTGACGGCTATGCTGCAGCAGAGAAAGAAAAATGGAGTGCTCCGTTATACTGGAAGAAAGAGAGTAGTAAGTGGTACAATTTCACTTTAAATGGAAAACAAATTGTTAATCCTGCGGAACCGGTTTGCCATGTAAGCTATTATGAAGCTGATGCATATGCGCGCTGGGCGGGCTCACGTCTGCCCACGGAGGCAGAGTGGGAAATTGCAGCAAATGAAATTTCCATAGAGGGTAATTTTGCCGATAATAAAAATTTCCATCCCGTTCCGCTGGAAAAATCAAATGGTAAACTGCAGCAAATGTTCGGGGATGTTTGGGAATGGACCAGAAGCTCCTATTCTCCTTATCCGGGATATAAAACTCTTCCCGGAGCTTTAGGAGAATATAACGGCAAATTTATGTCCAACCAGATGATTTTAAGAGGTGGTTCGTGCGCAACTTCACTCAGTCATATCAGAAAGACCTATAGAAATTTTTTCCCGCCGAATGCAAGATGGCAGTTTATGGGTATAAGATTAGCTAAAGATGTCTAAACTCCCGATGAAATTATTTTGTGAATAAAAGGAAGCAAAAATGAGATTTAAAGCCGAAGAAATAACCCAGGAAGATATTTTTAATGAAGTTCTGCATGGATTAACTTCTCCCAAAAAATACCTCCCCAGCAAATTGTTTTATGATGAGAAAGGTTCTGAACTGTTTGATAAAATAACCGAACTTGATGAATATTATTTAACACGGATTGAAATAAAAATAATGATGGACAACATTGAGGAGATGTCTTCTCTTCTCGGGGAAGGAACTCTTCTCGTTGAACTAGGCAGCGGGAGCAGTATAAAAATAAGGCTGCTGCTGGATCACATACCTGGACTTGCAGGATATGTACCGGTAGATATTTCGGAAGAGCACCTGCTCCAATCCTGCCAAACTTTAAAAGCAGATTATCCTAACTTGGATATTTTCCCGGTTGCGGCTGATTATATGAAAGATTTTGAGCTGCCGGAGATTAAAAAAATTTATGACCATAAGGCAGTTTATTTTCCCGGATCAACTATAGGTAATTTTAAACCCGAAGAGGCAAAAAGATTTTTAAAAAGAATTGCGAATATCTGCGGCAAAAACGGCGGCCTTATTATCGGGGTTGATTTGCTAAAAGATAAAAAAACTCTTGAAGAAGCTTACAATGATAAGCTCGGTGTTACCGCAGAATTTAATCTGAATATTTTAAAGCACCTCAATAATGAGTTAAACACTGATTTTAAATTGGATAAATTCAGCCACCGTGCTTTATTTAATGATAGTAAAAGCAGGATTGAGATGCATCTGGTTTCAAGGGAAATGCAAAATATAAAATTAGACGGCACCATTGTACAATTAAAAAAGGGGGAAAGCATCACCACAGAATATTCCTATAAATATACTCTGGCGGGCTTTGCAGAATTAGCTTCCGATTATTTTGAAGTACGAAAAGTATGGACCGATGACGATGAATTATTCAGCGTTCAATATTTGAGGGTGAAATAATTACTTTGCAGGCTCCATTCCAAGCTGCTTCCATTCCTCATAGGAGGGACCGTATATGCCCGGGACTTTTAATCCTGCGAGCCGCATCAGCACGGTAATTTGCGCACGGTGATGGATCTGGTGAATAATAAGCACCTTTAGCACATTACCTTTCGTCCACATTTCCCCGTACATATTTACTTTTTCTTTTAGAACAGAATCGCTCCACTCTCTTTCAATTTTTTCGATTAGATTTTCTGAAGCTTTTTTGTATTCATTAATAATCTTAGCTTCAGTATCAGGCTGCGGATCAGATTCTTCTGCGGCGTCTACCGCCATACCGGCTGTTCTCATCATTTCTCTCACTGCACCGGTTATATGCCAGGCCAAACAGCCGATTGTTCTTCTGTAATTTTCGAAAGAACGGTTGAGCGATTCATCGGTTATGGAATTAAAAATTTTCAGTGTTGCTTCACTTTCCTGGTTCCAGTCTTTAATAAATTCATCTATTGAATTGTACATTTTTGAACCCCGCTTGTCAGTTTAAAACAACAATTTACTTTTTGTGTCTTTCTTCCAGCTTTGCTGCAATGTCCGAAAATTCAATATCTTCCTGGGCGAGCATAATAAACAAATGGTAGATTAAATCGGAAACTTCATTAATAATTTCATTTTTATCTCTATTCTTTGCAGCGATTAGAACCTCTACTGCTTCCTCACCGAATTTCTGTATTATCCTGTTCTCTCCTTCTTTAAATAATCCAGCTGTATAAGAATTTTCAGGTAGATTTATTTTTCTGTTTCTAATTAAACCAAACAATTCATTTAAAAAATTAAGAGAAGAATTTTTTTCTAGACCGAAACATGAATATTGCGCCGTATGACAGGTGGGACCCTTCGGTTCGGCATAAATCAGCAGGGAATCATTATCGCAGTCGGTTTTTATTTCGGAAAGCTTTAAATAATTTCCTGAAGTCTCTCCTTTTGTCCAGATTTTATTCTTTGTGCGGCTGTAAAAAGTAACAAGACTAGTTTCAAATGTTTTTTGAAGGGCTTCCTTGTTCATAAAGCCGAGCATTAATACCTGTCCGCCGTTTTTATCAACAACGACCGCAGGAATCAACCCGTTCAGTTTTGAAAAATTAAGTTCGCCGAGATTAATCAAAA
>JBLNGL010000247.1:0-4030 GCA_050264735.1 Ignavibacteria bacterium
AAGGAAAGAAGTCGTGATTAAAATTCTGTGCCGACCAGAAATCATCAATAATGCTGTGGCATTCTTCACAGTTTGTTGAAAAGCCGGCTGCTGGATGATTAGGTGATGTAGTCGCAAAATAATTTGCTGAGTGGCAATCAAAACAAGTGATTCCTAAAAGTTCAAAAGTAAAATTGTTGTAATTCATATGGCATTGAATGCAGTCGCTGCGCAGATGAGCTCCTGCTAAAGGGAACCTGCTGTCCTGATGCAGCTGGATAATATCTTTAACTATCCATGTTTCCGGAGTATGACATCTGCCGCAATCCTGTCCTACAGAATTCTGATGAATATCCTTATGACAAGAAAAACAATCTGTTGATGTTTCGGAAAAAACCAGACTTGAATGACAATTCATGCAGCCTATGGTTATATGCTGCCCTCTTAAATCAAAATCAGTCTCTTTATTATGATCAAATGAAATACTATCAGGCACTACTTTCCAGCTTTCGGTCTGATGACATTCCGAGCAATTTATTTTAAAATTGCTCCCATGCGGCGTCTGAGATGACACCGGAACGGTAAAAACAACAATCAAGACTATTAATGACAAGCAATGCATCTGAAATCTTTAATTTTATAGTTTATATACTTTATCTCCCCGATTTCAATTTTCTTATGGCATCGTGAACAATCTGTTTTAAGATGTGCACCCTTTAAGGGGAATAATGTCTTATCATGAATAAATTCCGAAGGCTCCCAGCTGCTGAAGGAATGACATCGGCTGCAGTCAGTCTCTCCTTCCTGTGTAAATTGATTAAAATGAATATCTTTATGGCAAAACTCGCAGTTTGAATCGATTGATGCAAACCGGAGCTCTGCTTTTAAATCCTCTGTAACTAAGTGACAATTTCTGCAGGTTATTTCTAAATGTTTTCCTAAAAGTTTAAATCCGGTAATTTTATGATCATATTCAATTTTTCTCCAATTATCTGTAAAATGACATGTTCTGCAGCCGTTAATCATTCTTTTTGAGTCTATTTCACTTCCGTGAATATTTTGATGACAGCCGCTGCATTTAGTTTCGGGAATTTTAAAATACCACTTATCATTATTAAAATGACAGTTTTTACAGGGAACCGCTAAATGAGCTCCTGTAAGTACAAAGTTAATTTGAGCGTGATTTTCAATCGTAAATAATGAAGGCTTAAATCCGGTTTCGATATGGCATTCTGAACAATCCCTTACCTTTCCGTCCCTTGCAAATTCACCTAAATGGTAGTCTTCATGACAGTTGGTGCATCTTCCATGCTGCAGTTTTGTTCCTACAATTTGTGCCGATTTATGGCATTCACTGCATTCAAGAATTTTATGTCTACCCTCTAGAGGAAAATCGGTTTTATCATGATCAAAAGTCTGTATTTTTATCGACCGGAACGATTCGGTTACGTGGCAGCTTTTACAATCAATGCTGAATTTTCCGGCATGAACATCTTTATGGCAGGGCGAGCAATTTGAAAAAGACAACCCTTTAAATTTCTGAAATTCATTCCCGTCAACTATTTCTTTAGGATGACATCTATTGCAGTTCAAAGAAATGTGGGCACCGGTTAATTTGAATGCTGTATTATCATGATTAAATTTATCCGGGGTTTTAAATGATATGGTATTATGACAACCGCTGCATTGTTCACCTAAAGTGCCGCGGTGATAATCTTCATGACAAGATATGCATTTTTTCTCTAATCCTAGATATGAATTTTTTCTTCCTTTAATTTTATTTTTTATATACTCTGCATTATGGCAGTCACTGCAGTCAATCTTCAGATGTCTTCCCGTTAATTCAAAACCTGCTTTATTATGCTGGAAATTATCGGGATTGAAATTAATTATTTTAAAATTTCTCCCATTATGTTCACTATGGCAATTGGAACATTCTTTTCCTTTTACCTCACTGCCGGAATGATATCCCTTACCCGATGAAATGAGCATCTTTATTTCAGAATGGCAATCAAGGCATTTGGAATCCTGAACTTTCTCACCAAGTATATGACATTTAGTACAATTGCTTAATCCTTCAAGTTTTTCATGTGCACTGGTCAGATCTCCGGGTGAAATCTGGGCAAGTAAAGGAGTAAAATTTAAAGTAATGAAGAAAATGATTATTAGAGGAAAATTTTCATAAGGACTGCTGCATTGATTCATTATTCCCCAGGATTTTTGAACTATAAATTAGTTTTCATGCTTAAATATTGCCTCGCCGCGTCTAATATATATTTTTACCCCTATTTTCTCAAGAAATTTCGTCGGCAGTTCTCCTCCGGCAAAAATAAAAACCAGGTTATTTTCAATTTCTATTTCCTTTTTCTCTTCAATAGATAGAACAACACTATTATCTTTAATTTCAACAGGATTTGAATTAAAGATTACATTGATTCTCCCGTTTACAATCGATTCATTTATTCGATCCAGATTTTTCGGCTTCAATCTCGAAAATGTATCGCCCCTGTAGGAAAGGGTGACAATATTTGCTTCATCTGCCAGCATCAAAGCAGCTTCAACAGCAGAATCCCCTCCCCCGACGATTAGAATTTTTTCATTATGGATCAGCTCTGGTTCAATTAGTCGGTAAGCAACTTTTTCTTTGCCCTCCCCCGGAATTCCTAATTTTCTTGGTGAACCTCTTCGTCCAACAGCTAGTAAGATTTTTTTTGAAGAGTAAGTTCCTTTTGTGGTCCGGACAAGGAAATGGTCCTCATTCTTTTCAATATTCTCAGCTTTTTCCTGTTCATTTATTTTTATTTCATATTTATTTAAAACTGTAGTCCATAAATTCAGCAGCTCCGACTTTGAAGTTTCCGATAATTTTACTTTTCCATACAGCGGCAGATTCATTGAATGGGTCATTACTATTTTAGTTCTGGGAAAATTAAATACGCTTCCGCCGAGACTATCCTGTTCAATGACCAAAAATTTAATTTTATTCCTCGCTGCACTTAAAGCTGCCGAAATCCCGGCAGGCCCGGCACCAATAATTATTACATCATAATCAACATTAGGATATTCTTTTAAACTTTTACAAATATTTTCCATTGCCTGATTCCCCTGTTCAACGGCATTTTTAATTAAGCCCATTCCGCCAAGCTCGCCGGCAATAAACAATCCGGGTACATTCGTTTCAAATTCCGCAGAGACGTGAGGAAGCTCCACTCCTCTTTTTTCCGTGCCGATACATAAAGTTATTGCATGAACCGGACAGGCATTAAAGCAGGCTCCATGACCAACACATCTTGATGCATTGATTAAATGCGCCTGGCCGTCAACTATTCCAAGTATGTCTTTTTCAGGACAGGCTTTTATGCATGCACCGCTTCCGATGCATGTATTTGCATTTACAACAGGATGAAGAGAAAGAGGTTCATGAAACCCTAGTTCTATTGCTTTTTCCAGTTTAGATAAATTATGCGATGATTTTTTGGCATGCATTTTATAATAAATGAAAAGGGTTGCTCCCAGAACCAGGAAAATAAAGCCGTAAGCAATTACATTTTCAATTATTACTTCCATTTGGCTTCATCAATAAGTGGTTAAAATTTTTCATTCACGAAATTGTTTTTTAGAAATATTCTATTTCTTTTTCAGAAAACCCAGGTATAGCCAAACGCAGCTGCAATACTGATATGAATTATCATTATCATAAACATAACTATTGCAAAAGGAAGGTGAATAATATGCCAGTATTTGAAAAGTTTCTGCATTGTCCTAAGCATTCCGATTCTTTGCGAAATTATTAGCTTTGATTTTGCCAGTCTCAAAATTTCTTTTTCCCTTTTAGAATTTAAATTCAAAGGCTTGAGATTTTTTTTTATCTCTTTGAGAAGTGATTTTATTAAGAAATAATCTTTGAACTGGTTAACGAAGCTCTGCCTTAAAGTTAAATTTTTGTATTTATCTATAAAGTTTATTTTTTCAATTTTGGGCATTATTTCGCCGTTTACCGAATAATCTGTTTTCAGTCTGCTGCTGAGTTCATCTCCCATTTTATCGAGCT
>JBLNGL010000248.1:0-4115 GCA_050264735.1 Ignavibacteria bacterium
CCAGGAAAAAGAATTTGAAAGAGTCGGCGGTATTGAATTAATTAAAACCGATGTAAGAATCATTTCCGCTACGAACAGGGATTTAAAACAAGCTGTCGAATTGAAACAATTCCGCGAAGATCTATTCTACAGATTGAATTCCTTCCCGATTTTTATTCCTCCTTTAAGACATAGGAAAGGCGATATACTAGTCCTAGCCCAGCATTTTCTGGAAAATTTTAACAAAAAGCTGAATAAAACCATAAAAGGATTTTCCAAACGCGGACTTAAATTAATATATGAATATCCATGGCCCGGGAATATCCGTGAAATGGAAAATACTATCGAACGGTGCATGATTATATCAGATAGAGAAATAATAGATATGGAAGATCTTCCGGCGCATTTGAGAGAAACAGACACTATGATAAATATCGACTATGCAGGCCCATTGTTTAGTGATGATACTATTATTCCGTTTGAAAAATTAAAGGAGGAAGCTATAAGGCATGCCCTAAACGTTACAAAAGGTAATATAGTTGAAGCGGCAAAAAAACTGCAGCTCGGGAGAGCAACTATTTACAGATTGATGGAAAAATATAAAATAGAAAATTAGAACCAACAGCAATAATTTGGATTAATATGGATTTTATTAAAGAGAATTATGGCGACGTAATAGTGCAGGTAGTAGACCTTACAAGGGCAACCATGAGAGAAGCAGATGAATTCAAGCGTGTGCTTTGTGAAGATATTGAAAAAGGCTATAAAAAATTAATTGTCGATCTTTCGGTATGCGAATTCATTGATTCCACATTTTTAGGTGCTTTGGTCGTTTCACTTAAAAAGATTACAAATCTTGGAGGAGATTTGAGGCTGGTAGGCTTTCAGCCGGCAGTTCATTCGATGTTTGAGCTGACCAGGATGAACAGGGTCTTTGATTCTTATAAATCTAAAGAGGAGGCTGTAAAAAGTTTTAATTGATTTTTCAATCTTTCATATTGTCCTTAAGTTTTTTATTGGTGTTTAATGATCGAAAATAACAGCAAAACAATTCTACTAATAGATGATGATATAACCATCCGTAAGCTTGTCAGCCGACATCTTAAAAATGACCGCTATAATGTTCTTGAAGCCAGCGGAAGCAAAGAGGGGTTTAATCATTTATTAAACAATCCGGTTGATCTTGTACTCTGCGACGTAACAATGGATGAGATGGATGGATTTACATTCTGTAAGAAGGTACGAGAGCAGGAAAATTACCGCCTGATTCCTTTTGTCTTTGTAACTGCCAAAAACAGCTTTGAAGATAAATCTCATGCGCATGAAGTCGGGGGTGACGACCTGATTACAAAACCTTTTGATGTAAACGAGCTGCTGCTGAAAGTCAGAACGCTGATTCGGAGGGCTGACATTTATAAAATTTACGGCGCAAAAAAAACGCTTCAAAAATCGTTCGGATCCAATAAAACAAAAATTCTTTTAGTAGATGATGATATAACCAGCTCTAAAATTTTCCAGATGAATCTGCAAAAATCGGGCTTTGAATGTGATGCGGTTAATAATCCTGAAGAAGCCCTGAAATTAGCAAAATCTTCTGCCCCTGATATCATAATTTCGGATATAGTAATGCCCGGAATGGATGGATTTACGTTTAGAAAAGCAGTTCTTGAAGATAAGGAGCTTAGTTCGGTCCCCTTCATTTTTTTAACAGGGAAAGGGGAAGAAGAAGATATTTTATCCGGGTTTGATTTAGGGATCACCGACTATGTTGTTAAATCCTCCGGACCAAAGGTAGTTGCTGCGAAAGTTACTGCTATAATTAACAGCCTGGGAAAAGAAAAGGAAAAAATAGTATCGGAACTTCATCAGGCAGCCGATTCCTTAAGAGTTAAAGTCGTACCCGATAATGATCCGGTTTTTGAAGGATTCCAGATAAACCATTGGCATCAGCCTTTCCAGGGGATTCCGGGAGGTGATTTTATTGATTTTATTCAGATAAATGAAGATAATATTGTGATTGTTCTCGGGGATGTAATGGGGAAAAAATGGGGCGCATGGTATTTTGCTTTCGCCTATGCAGGGTATGTCAGAAGTGCAATAAGAATTGTTCTACAGTCTTTAAAGAACTGTACTCCTAAAGATATTCTTCAGCAGGTTAATAAGGCTGTTTATCAGGATGCAAAAATTTCCGAGGTATTTGCAACTCTTTCAATTATGTTATTAAACAGAAGTAATAAACATTTATTATATGGAGGTGCCGGGGATCTTCCGATATTATATAAGAATTCTCTTTCAGGCGAAATAAACAAAATTTATGTCAAAGGAATGCTTTTAGGTTTTACCTCTGAAGGCAATTATGAAGATTCTCTTGTCAGATTAAATAAAGATGATGTGATTATATTGGCAAGCGACGGCATTATTGAGTCTAGAAATTTGAGCGGGGAGCAGTTTGGAAAAAATGAACTTCTAAGATCTGTTAAAAATATAAACCCTTCCGTTGAACCACTTGATATCATAAGGAATGATTTTGTAGCTTTTACAGCAGGAAAATTTGAGGATGATATCAGCTTAATTACTATTAAGGCTGAGTAATTCTTTTCTTGTTATTACACACAATAAATTCTTCCCAAAATGTTACAGTGATAACTATCATTTAGTCATTTATGCTGTTTTCATATGTTGGGGGGAGTCAATTTTAAAAAACATCTGCAGGATCTCATGAAGAGCATTAGTGCTTATAACATAGGTATAAAAGAAAAAAAATTAAGTTTAAACACTACATGGTTTAACTATTTTATTTTGCCTTCGAGGTTAGGATTATCCTGGTTTTTAACCTTATTCTTTACGGTTTTTTTTCTTGAAACTTTGGGATATTTAATCAGCGGGAATGAAATTTTTCAATTTGATGAAGTGGATTTACTTATTGCCTCTGCCGGATTTGTATTCGGATTTTTTGCCAAATTTTTTGATAATTACCAGAAAAGATTTAAATAACCTTCTCATTCCTGAATATTCGATTGCAGTTTTTCTGTCCTGTCCGCGATTTTAAGATGCTCAATTAATTCATCAATTTCACCCTCCATTATATTAGCTAAGTTGTAAAGTGTTAATCCGATTCGATGATCGGTAACCCTGTTTTGCGGATAATTATATGTCCTGATTTTATCGCTTCTGTCGCCGCTTCCTACCATATTCTTTCTTTGGGCGGAAATATTATCGGTTTGTTCCTTCATTTTTAAATCATAAAGCCTGGCTCTTAATACTTTCATGGCCTTCTGCCTGTTTTTCAATTGGGATCTTTCATCCTGGCATTGAACTACAATTCCCGTTGGAATATGTGTTATTCTAACTGCAGTTTCAACTTTATTTACATTTTGTCCGCCAGCACCGCCGGATCGGAATATATCAATTCTTAAATCATTAGGATTTATTTCCACCTGGACGTCTTCAGCTTCCGGCAGTACGGCTACAGATGCAGCAGAAGTATGCACTCTTCCGCTCCCTTCGGTTTCGGGTACGCGCTGTACGCGGTGTACGCCGCTTTCAAATTTAAGATTGCTGTAAACACTGTCTCCGCTTATGGAGAAAACTGCTTCTTTAATTCCTCCGAGACCTGTGTCGCTGATATCAATTAATTCATTCTTCCATCCTTTAATTTCACTATAACGTGAATACATTCTGAATAAATCACCGGCAAAAAGAGCAGCTTCTTCACCTCCCGTTCCTGCACGAATTTCCATAATTACATCTTTATTATCGTTCGGATCCTTGGGAAGAAGTATAATTTTAATCACTTCCTCAAGTTTTTCTTTACTTAACTCAAGATCCTTCAATTCACTCTCTGCAAGTTCTACCAGTTCTTTTTCCCTGCTTGTAGCAATTATTTCTTTATTACCTTCAATATTTTTTATTAGTTCCGCATACTCTTCATATTCCTGAACAATCTCTGAAAGATCGCTTCTTTCCTTACTCAGGCTTATAATTTTATCCCGGTTATTCATTAATTCAGGATCCGAAAGCTGCTGATTAATTTGATCGTAACGGGTTTTAATTTTTTCTAATTTTAATAATAGATCCATAAATATTTATTCTTTTGGGGTACAAATATAGTTAAGAGGCGGGTTAAAATCTAAGCA
>JBLNGL010000249.1:0-5727 GCA_050264735.1 Ignavibacteria bacterium
TCCGTTGCTTCTTCAAAAAGAACATGTTCAGGCATTAATTTATCGGAATCGCATAGAATTAAAGCTCTATGCAGGACATTTTCAAGCTGTCTTACATTTCCCGGCCAATTATAATCTTCCAAAAGTCTTAATACTTGGGAAGAGATTAATATCTCCTTATCGGGAGAAAATTGTTTTATAAAATGTTTTGTAAGCAGCGGAATATCCCCCCTTCTTTCTCTCAGGGGAGGTACTCTTATCGGGAAAACATTAAGCCGGTAAAAAAGATCTTCGCGAAATTTATTCTCTTTTGTTAACTGCTTTAAATCTTTATTTGTTGCGGCAATAACTCTGACATCCACTTTAATTACCTGTGTATCTCCTAACCTTATTATTTCTTTATTTTGAAGAACGCGCAGGAGTTTTGCCTGCAGTGCCATTGAAATATCGGCAATTTCATCCAAAAAGAAAGTACCTGAATTTGCGACTTCAAATAATCCTTTTTTATCTGTTGAGGCACCCGTGAATGCCCCTTTTTTATACCCGAATAATTCGCTTTCCAGCAATGTATCCGGAATTGAACCGCAAAACTGAGCCAGATAAGGTCTAGCATTTCTTCTGCTTAAACTATGAATCGCATTTGCAACAATTTCTTTGCCGGTGCCGCTCTCTCCGAGCAAAAGAACAGTTGCATCTGTAGCTGCAACTTTATGTATGAGTGAAACCATATTCTGCATAACCGGACTATCGCCGATAAGCTGAGGAATTTTTTTTGAGGCCTGCAGCTGGTTTCTTAATATTGCATTTTCGTTCTGCAGTTCCTGGTATCGTATTATTTTATCGAGAGCAAGGGATACGAGATTGGAGAAAAAATCAAGGAAGACAAGATTTTCTTCGGTAAATTCCTTCCGATTTGATCGGCTGTCAATCAGAAGCACTCCCCACACCATATTATCCCTAAAAATCGGAACCCCGAGAATAGATTTTATATTATGGATTTGTATGCTTTCAAATTGAGAGATGCGGGGATCGCTCTGTACATCATGAAACAGGCAGGGCTGCGAAGTTTCTATAACACGTTTCAGTACCCCGGAGGAAAAAGCTGAGAGATCATCAATATTCTCTTTTTCAATATTTCTTGCCGCTATTATTTCGAATGAATCTTTCCGTTCAATATACTTAACAAAAAGTCCCCTTTCAGCATTCAGTACGGTAATGATCAGGTCCAAACTTTCCTCTATTAAAATATCTTCAACCGCGACAGAATTTAATCTCCGGCTTATATGATAAAGAGTATCGAACTGTTCTCTAGTAATGGATCTAATCTGCTCGATATTTTCTGCAGTGTTATTAATCATTTTCTGTCGGCTTTCTATTTAAAAAATTGATCTCCTTTACCCTAATTTTAAATGATTAGGAAAATTAGAAAAGTTTTTAATGTTCTTTAAATATAGCTATTGAACAACAAAAATAGCAGGCCTCGATCTTGCCCTATTATTAAATTGGTCCACTACCCAAACTACCCAGAAATATTCTCCCGGCGATAAAGAATACTCTGTATTAAGAGAAGTTATTCCCGATTCAATCGGATTACTGGAATAAACCAGCTCATTATTCCCTGCTTCGTTTGTTTGTATTTCGATCAAGTAAGTGAAATAAAATCCGAGTAAAACCTGGTTCCATTGAACTATTGGCGGAGAACTGATTGTATCGGAATTTGCCGGGGAAACTGCCTGAGGTTCAGAATTTATTACACGTGTTATTCTTCCGCTGCCGACTTTAAATGCATTACCTAAAGCTGAGTCGGAAATAAATAAATCAAAATCCTCACCAATAAGATCTTCAAGATTATTCGACTGCAGATCGTCCTGGTTTATTACCAAAGAATATTCTTCCTCGGAAAACTCCATCTTCTTTTTTAAGCCTATTAATGTATTCTCAATATAAGCAGAATCAATTTGGCTATCCTTGTCTTCGATCTTTGCAGTAAAACTGAGCTTACTGGACATCCCTGATAATTCATATTCAACAGATGCGTTAATATTCAGATATTCCAGCTTCGGGAGACTGACTAAATGAACCTGTTTCGAAATACGGCTGCTCCCATTCCAACTAATGATTATAGTATCTGTTCTAAATCCTTCTTTCTGCAATATCAATTTTCCATCAGTGGATCTAATGTTTTCTATGATAAAATTACCGTCTGCATCTGTTTTCACCAACTTATTTCCCGGTTCCCAGAAAACAAGTACGCCGGGGATCCCTGTAACTGGTGCATATGATGTACTGACACTGCCTTCAATAACTGAAAATGATATATCAGGATTATTGGGATCAATCGGATTATTTCTTGGGGCGTTGCATGAATACATAAGAATTGCAAAAGACATTTCAAGCCATTTTACCAATTCAAAAATATAATTCCTATTTTTCAATGCAGTGATCTTAAACATTCCAAGATAATGAAAGAAGCGGGAAAAGGCTTTTTTTAGATACGAAAAATTACATTTAAAATTTTTCATGGGATGTGAGTTCATCCTTAATCATGGCATAAACCATTTGGTCCAGGATCTGGCCGTCTTTTATGACGCTTTTCCGGAGCCTGCCTTCCAATTTATAACCAGCCTTTTCCAGAACTCGTATAGAAGCCGGGTTAGTTTCAAACACATACGCATAAAGCCTAATCAGATCAAAATTACTGAAAGCATATTTGGTCATCGCCGCCAATGCATTAGTTATTATGCCTTTTCCCCAAAAAGGTTCTCCCAGCCAATAACCGATTTCTGCAGATTTCCTATGAACATCACTCTGCAGAGTAATCCCTATTCCGCCAATCAGTTCCTGAGTGGCAATTGCAAAGTTGGTTTGAGGATTTTGATGAATAGTAAAATCAATCCAGTCCGAAGCATCCTGGATTGTATAAGGGAAAGGAAAGCCATCCCGGAGATTTATAGATACATTCCAATTATTAGCGTACTTCAGAAGGGCTTCCGTATCATTAATCCTGTAATTTCTTATTTCACAATTGCCAAGTCTTATAAGCATATCATTTATTCAATATCTTCGGTATAAGTAGGTATGGAGATTATTTCCAGTATTTTATTTTTTTCAACAATTACGGCGCTTAATTTGTTTCCCGTGTATACCGATGTGTCGATATAAGCTGTATTGTTTTCTTTAATATAAAGCACTTCAGGCTGGCGGGTATGGCCAACGACCTGAAGCTTTCCTAAATTTAGTAATTTGTCCCTCGTCCATAGAACGCCGTGTTCACAATCGATATCAGATTCAATCAGGTTTTTAAGGGAGTTCAGATCGGTATGGAAATCTTTTGCAACCTTGGATCTATAATAAACCGAGATTCCGGCATGCGAAATGAAACAATCATCATTATTTATAAACAAAGGCTGCGAAGTAATCAAATCAATATGCTCTGCTATTTTTTCATACCTGTTGTTATATGAAGCTAGTGTAGTTTCATAACCGTTGTAGAGCCATGCCCTACCGAGATGATTTTTAGGAAATTTAATAAAATAATAGAACATATAATCATGATTTCCCGGCGTAAATTTTATTTTCCTCCTGATTATAAATTCCATTACCTCATAGCTGAAATTTCCGCGGTCTACAAGATCTCCAACGCAATAAAGATTTACTGAAGGATATTTCTTTTTTATTTTTGAAACGAGGTCCTTGAGCGTATTGAAGCAGCCGTGTATATCGCCTATTACAGCTATCATGGATTAATCTGACAATTCTAATTATTTGCAAAAACTCTTAACTTCCTGAATTCAATATCCAGCATATTGGCTATCGGTTCATTAGAGCAGTAACCGTTATACATACAAACGCCCCGGCCTAAGGCCGTATTGCCCATCAGCGCATTAGAAAGACCATTCTCTGCAATATCATGGATATAATTTACAGCGGCATTATTCAATCCATAAGTAGCGGTACGGGCTACAAGTGCAGGCATATTAGGAACACAATAATGAATTACATCATGAACTCTGAATACCGGATCTGAAATTGAGGTAATTCTGCTGGTTTCAATACAGCCTCCCTGATCAATGGAAACATCAACAATTACCGCCCCTTTCTTCATTTGTTTAACCATCTCCTCAGTAACTAGATGAGGAGTTTTTTCTCCCTTTTTAAGAACCGCACCGATTAGTACATCAGCAAATTTTACTCCTCTGGATATAGTATATGGATTTGCAGCAACGGTAGTTATTTTTTCTTTGAAAGTTTCATCAATTTTTCTTAACCGTTTCAGGTCATGATCTAAAATAATAACCTGTGCTCCTCTTGCCATGGCTGCCTTAGCCGCTGAAGTGCCGACTACTCCTGCTCCTAAAATTACTACTGCAGCCGGTGCAACTCCCGTAATTCCTCCCAAGAGGATTCCTCTTCCGCTTTTCGTATGACTTTCAAGATACCGTTCCGCGACCTGTATGGAAAGCGGACCTGCGATTTCACTCATTGAATGAAGCACAGGAAGTCCTTCATTATCTTCAATAACTTCATATGCAATTGCCGTAATTTTTTTTTCGAGCAGCTTGTGAACTGTTTTTTTTGAAGCAACAGCGAGATGAAGAAATGCCATTAGGATTTGTTCTTTTTCCAGGAGGTTTGCTTCTTTATCAGTAATGGGGGCTACTTTGGCAATTAATTCCGATCTTCCGAAAATTTCCTCAGGACTAAATACTATTTTCGCTCCGGTTTTTCGGAAATCTTCATCTGTAAAGTGGCTTCCTTCTCCCGCACCGCTCTCCACATAAACAGTATGCCCCGATCTGATTAAAGAATCCACCCCAGCAGGCGCTAAGCCAATCCGTTTTTCTTCTTTTAAATTTTCTTTCGGAATCCCTATTCTCATTTATTTTTCTCTCCCTTCCTAAATTTATTTTAAACCGGAGTAATCGGTTTTTTCCCTTTTAATACTGCAGCTACATTTTTTGCTGCAAGCAGAGCCATGTTAGTCCTGGCTTCCTTTGTTGCACTCCCGATATGGGGAAGAAGAATAACATTATCTAGTTTAAACAAATCAGGGTTAAGATCCGGCTCATTTTCAAATACATCGAAACCGGCTGCAGAAATTTTTTTCTGTTTCAGCAAATCAATTAATTCCTTTTCATCAACTATTTCTCCCCTTGCGGTATTAATAAGAACAGCATCCGGCCTAATCAAATTAAGTTTTTCTTTATTCAGAAGATGGTATGTTTCATTTGTTAAAGGCAAATGGAGTGAAATAAAATCAGCTTTTCTAAGGATGGAATTTAATAATACTTTTTTTGCCTTTACAACCTTTTCCAGATGTTTATTTTCTTTTTTCGAATAGTAAATAATTTTCATTCCGAAGGAATGCGCTCTGATTGCGGCGGCAGTTCCGATTCTCCCTGCGCCGATTACGCCGAATATTTTATTTTTCAATTCGGTTCCCAGGAATAATTGCGGTCTCCAGCCGCGGAATTTCCCCTGCTTTACAAAATTTTCGGCTTCAATAATTTTTCTTGCGCACCCAAGCATCAAGGCTATTGCCAAATCTGCCGTAGAATCTGTAAGGACATCCGGAGTATTAGTCACAATTATTCCTTTTTCTCTGGCATACCGAACATCAATATTGTTGAATCCTACTCCGTAATTAGCTATTACTTTGCAGCGGCTCATTTTCTCAATAATATAGGAATTGAATTTCTGGTTTATTAAAGAAATTACTGCATCAGCATCAGCTATCTCACTAAAAAG
>JBLNGL010000250.1:0-5835 GCA_050264735.1 Ignavibacteria bacterium
TTGCAGTTACTTCGCTCTTTTTTCATCCTAAATATGGTACACCGGATTTAGTGGTAGTAACCGTCGATACCAGCCAGATATCAAGGCACCTGCTTCTTGTAAAGCAGCTTATTGATTCGAAATTCAACATCATTATTGTGTTTACAATGGTTGATATCCTGAATAAAAAAGGATATGATATCTCCTCCGCAAAACTTTCCTCGGAGTTGAATTGCCAGGTAGTAAAAATTGACGGAAGAACGGGAAAAGGAATTGAAGAATTAATTGAAGCAATTGAAAAAAACCTAGCTCAAAAGAGATTATTTGAACCGCCGACGGTTTTGTCCGGTGATAATCATGGTTCCGAATGGCTGATTGAATCTTATAAGTTCATCGAAAAGCTGGAAGAAAAAATTTTAATAAAATATTCCCGTAATGGACGAAAGCCTCAGGTTGAATCTGCTAATTCTCAACTAGTTATTTTAAATGACGGTCTTACGAGGGAAAAAGCAGAAAAGCCGGATCACAGGCCTGACAGCATTTCCATAAAAATTGATAAATTTCTACTTCATAAAATCTGGGGACTCATTTTCTTCTTTTTTATAATGGCCATAACATTCACATCTATCTTTTGGCTGGCAGAACCTTTAATGCGTCTTGTAGATGAGGGATTTGCGGTATTATCTCTTGAATCAGCAGCCTTTCTTGGAAACAACTGGTTCAGCGATCTGATTTCAAACGGAATTATAAGCGGGAGCGGAGCGGTATTGGTTTTTGTTCCGCAAATTCTTATACTATTTTTAATACTAGGACTTCTTGAAGACAGCGGGTACCTTGCACGCGGTGCAATGCTTATTGATAAGCCTTTATCCAAAATTGGATTAAACGGCAGATCATTTGTACCGATGATTTCAGGCTTTGCATGTGCAATTCCGGCAATTATGGCAACCAGAACCATTCCCAACAGGAAGGAAAGATTTTTAACAATATTCATTCTTCCGTTGATGAGCTGCAGTGCAAGACTGCCGGTATATGCATTATTAATTGCTTTTCTTCTTCCTTCAGGAAAATCATGGCTGGCGGGCTCAATCCTCGCTCTTATTTATATGTTCAGCATAAGCAGCTCGATTATTGTTGCCGGAATTATTAACAAATTCAAAAGGACAATAATTAAAGAAGAAGATAATTCTTCATTTATTCTTGAACTGCCGGCATACCGTAATCCAAAGCTGAGCAACGTATTGAACAATACATATAACAATGCTAAGGTTTATGTAAAGAGAGCCGGTCCTATTATTTTAGTTTTATCATTAGTCTTATGGTTTCTTACTCACTTCCCGAACTACAATCCT
The DNA here is from genome assembly GCA_050264735.1 of Ignavibacteria bacterium. GTDB lineage: Bacteria > Bacteroidota > Ignavibacteria > Ignavibacteriales > Ignavibacteriaceae > DATKLQ01. Next base: position 1,332 of record JBLNGL010000250.1, read on the forward strand.
AAAATAGATTCAAAAAGTATTTCTACAGAAAATATTCAGCAGCTTCAGGAATCTGAAAGACTTTCAGGTTCCTATGCGGCATCTTTGGGAAAAATAATTGAACCTGTGATGAGACCATTGGGAATGGATTGGCGTGTGGGCGTTTCTCTCATTTCTACATTTGCCGCCAGGGAAGTTTTTGTCAGTTCCCTTGCTTTAATTTTTAAAGTAACCAGCAATGAAGAGAGCATTCAGCATTCCATATTAGGAGCAATGAAGAAATCAAAAATTGAAGAAACGGGAGAACCTCTGTTTACTATCTCAACAGTAATCGGATTAATTGTATTTTTTATTTTTGCGCTGCAGTGCTTATCTACCGTGGCTGTCTCCAGGAAGGAAACGGGAGGATGGAGAATCCCTATTCTGCAGATTGTTTTATTCTCTTCCACTGCCTATCTCCTTGCTTTTATAACAGTTAATGGTTTAAGAGCACTAGGCATCAGTTAGGTTTAAATAAAAATTCACATTATACTAGGTATATTTTTAACATTAAAATGAATAACAATTTAAACATGAAGCACGATCAAGCACAGGAAATCTTTAAAGAATTTTTAAAAAGCGATAAAAACCACCGCATAACACCGGAACGTTTTGAAGTGCTGGATGCTGCCCTGGAATATGACGGGCATTTCGGAGCCGATGATCTTTACATTTTAATGAAGAACCAGAGATCAAGTGTTTCAAGGGCTACCGTCTACAAGACACTCGAGCTGCTTGTCCAATGCGATCTTTTAAGCAAAAGAAATTTCGGGGAAAATATTTCACGTTACGAAAGCAGTTATAAAAAACAAATGCACGATCACCTGATCTGCATGGACTGCGGCAGGATAGTGGAATTTGCAAGTGAAAAGATCGGAAACCTTCCCGCTGAAATAAGCAATGAGCTCGGGTTCAATATTGAAAGCTACTCCTTTAACATATTCGCCAGGTGCAAGAACACAAAAAAATGTAAATACTTTAAAGAACTTTCGGAAATCTGATTAAGTAATATTAAACCTTAATGATAAAACAAAATTATCCCCTGATCTGGGAGAAAAATAATTTTTTTATAAAGATTTTCTGTTCTATCCCCAATATTGCCACCGGAATTTTAATCCGCGCCGACCGGAATTATTTTGTTGTTGATCCCGGGGACGGAATATTAAGAGATCTGAATGCGGAAATCGGTACAAATAAAATTTTATCAATTTCGGATCTCTTTATTACTCACGGGCATCATGATCATGTAGGGGGCGTCTGGTCGCTGCTTACCTATTTGAGAGTGATGAATAAAAAAACTCCCCTTTCAATTCATTATCCTGAAAACTGCGTAGAGATTGTAAGTATTTATAATGCTTTCAAAAAAGTTTATTCGAAAACTCTGCCTTACACTATTTCACTTGAGAAAATTAATTCTTCTGAAAGTTTTAATGCTCAAAATATTATTGTACAGCCATTCCCGGTAATTCATAAAGAATATCTGAGGGACGGGTTTAATACAAGGCAGGTTCCTGCTATAGGATTTAAATTTTCTTTTAATGATCTCAAAATATGCTACGGCGGGGATACTGCTTATTGTGAAGAATTGGTAAGATTAGCTAAAGACTCGGATCTCGCTATAATTGAAGCCGGGCATGATGAAGACACTCCCGATGAAATGCACATGACCCTGAAAGAAGCTAAGTCTATCGGGGAAACAGCGAGGGAATATTTCCTGGTTCATGTTCCAGAGTAAAAATAAATTTTTAGGTTCTTCACTTTTTATTCCACCTCTTCGGGGTAATATGAAATTAACAAATAAAGAATGGTCGGATAAGCTGATTGCTAAAATTGATCCTGAGTTCAGGCACAGGTGGGAAGTTTTTAAAGACATGGTTGCAGATCTTCTCGATTCGAATAAAACCTGGATTGATTGCGGATGCGGTAACAATCTATTGGTTAAAGATTTAGGTCATTTAGCAAAGCGGGCTTACGGAATTGATATTTCGGATGAAAACAAAGATTATAATGATTTTATTAAGGCGGATATAAAAAAGATCCCCCTGCCCGCCGGTACCGTCGATCTTATTACTCTTAGATTTGTAGTCGAACACTTTAAAGATCCGGAAAACTATTTTGATGAAGCGGCAAGGATTCTGAAACAGAATGGAAAGATATTAATATTAACAACCAATCTATATAGTCCTATAATTTTTCTTCCTAAATTTCTTTTCCCTTTCTACATAAAAAATATCATTCTATCCAGGTTGTTTAAAATTGAATCAAAAGAAATTTTTCCCACATACCATAAAATCAACAATCCGGAAAAATTTAAACAGCTGAAAAAAGGTTTGAAAGTTCGAGAGATTAAATTTATTTCAGATCTGAATTACACAAGGAGATGGATTTTTTTAATTCTTTTTTTCTGGCATTATTTAACAAAAATTTTCAGATTGGAAAAGCTGCGTACCAATCTTTTAGTTATTCTTGAAAAAAGCATTTGATCTAATGAATGCAGGCTTTCAAAAAGCCTGCATTTGAAATGACTGTCAAGCAATTAAGGAACTCTTTGATTGGTAGGATTAAATACACCTTCCGGATTAAACTTCCAAACCCAGGCATGCGACAGCCACAACCCAAAACCAGTGTTATGAGCCCATACATCGGCATTGCCTGTGAATCCTTCGGGAGCTTTGTACGGCGAAAGTTCAATCGGTACAACATATTCGGCTGCAACTAATTTCATTTTACCGGATTGAGGATCCTTGGAATAAACCAGTAATTCAGGCTTTGCAGGATCAAATGTATTTGAGAAAATGAGGTTTCTAGATTCCTGGTCATTTAAAATTGAAAGCAGATTATTTTTTAATTGATCTGCAATATCATAAAGGGACCTAAAGGACTGGGTGTAAACAGTGCATCGCAGGCTCCCCATAATATTCTTGCTTTATCTTCAAATTCTTTTGTAAATGCTTTGACCCGAGAAGTCTTCCCGATTCCTGCTTCTCTGGAAATAACGGCAAGAAATCCGTTACGGCTTTTAACGGAACAGAAAATTTCTCCCAGCCTATTTAAATATTTTTCCTGTTCTAATAATTCCACGAATTATAATTAATTTATTATTCTTGTTTGTAAACTAAAAAATTTATATAAGCTGTAATTTTTTTCAAATGACTCCTATTACATATATTTGCAGAAGTAAATACTTTTCTTCTTCTAATGTCCAGGAAGTAATAAATATTTATGAGCCCCCGTGTTAAATTGCTTAGATGGGAAATGCATAATTGAAATTAGAATTTAATTTTAACCAGTCCGGCGTAATTCCTTACAGAAAAAAAAATAATGAAATAGAAGTTCTTTTAATTACTTCATTAAAAAAGAAAAGCTGGATTATCCCTAAAGGATTTATTGAATTTAACCTCACCCCCTTCGAGTCCGCAAAAAAGGAAGCTTATGAAGAAGCGGGGGTAACAGGGACGAACGAGACTTTCGAACTGGGTATTTTTAAAAGAAAAAAGAAGAGCGGGAATTGCTTTATTAAGATCTATTCTTTGGAAGTATCCGAATTACTGGAGGACTACCCTGAAAAAAACCTGCGGAAAAGGAAATGGTTTTCAATCAAGGAAGCAGCGGAAAATATTTCTATTCCTGAAATTGCCAAACTGCTTCTTGAACTAAATCAAAAATTAAAATAGATATAAAGACACCTCAATTTATAAGCTCATCTGAGCAATATCATTTTTTTTACCATTATAAAATCATTTGCCTGAATTCGGTAAAAATAAACTCCTGAAGAGACTAATCTCCCGGAATCATCCTTGCCGTCCCATTTAACCGAATAATTACCCGATCTTTTTTCTTCATTTATTAAGGATTTAATCTGCTGGCCCGTAATATCATTAATAGTCAGTTTAATAAATGAGGAAACAGGAAGGCTGAAATTTATATTGGTGTATGGATTAAAAGGATTAGGATAATTTTGTAATAAAGAATATGAGCGAGAAATAGAGAGCGGTTCGTTAATACCTGTGTTGTTTTTTTGAGATAATTTCATTATGAAGATATTGCTCCCGGAGTTAGAATCGCTAAAGGATCCATTCAAATACAGGTTAAGATTCTCATCGATATAAAAAGGACGGAAAACTGAATACTCATAATCAAGTTCATCAAAAAAATATTCCCATTCCAAATCTCCGTTTTTAGAAAACTTTATAACCGAACCTTTTGAATATCTTAGAGAATCTTCCGACCTCACTGCAATGTAAATATCACCGGTTTTATCTATAAAGAGCCCAAATGGAAAATCGCCCAAATTTTCAGGAGTATTATAATTTCTCAGCCACAGTTCTTCACCCGACGAAGAAAGTTTTTTAACCTGGATGCCGGAATTGAAAGTTGAATCATATCCAGCAACTACGATATTATTTTGTTCATCCACACAAACATTGTCCAAATAATTAATGTGATACGAAGAGTCATTAATATTTTTTTCCCATATAATTTCTCC
>JBLNGL010000251.1:0-3109 GCA_050264735.1 Ignavibacteria bacterium
TAATGGATAAATTCCCTCACGGCGGATTCTGGTCTGTAATTATTGCTTCGCTTCCGTTATTCGTTACTCTTCTATGGTATTTTGGAAATTGGAAAATGTCCGTGTCTTTCCGGTCTCTTCCTATCGACACATTTTTGGAAAGCTACAATCAGATCTATTCCTCTGAAAGCAAAATTAAGGGTACTGCACTTTTCTTTGTTAAGAGTATGGAGATGGTTCCGCCGTACGTGGTGCATACAATGATCAGGGGAAATATTATTTATGAAGATAATATATTTGTTTCCATACAGACTACCGACGCTCCGTATGGAATCAGCATAAAAAAAATAGATAATATTGCAGCGGGATTAAGGGGATACATGGTCGAAGCAGGTTACATGGAAATGCTTGATCTTGTAAAAATATTTAAAGAAAGCGGGATATCGGGTAAAGCTATTTTTTACGGTGAAGAGGATATAGTTACCAAAAAACCGCTGTTAAAGATCTTCTCTTTAATTAAGCGTATTACACCGCATTTTGTAAAATTCCATGATCTTCCCTACAATAAATTACACGGTGTAGTTACAAGATTGGAATTATAAAAATTTTCTTATCTTTCTCTTTGTCTTTCTCATAATCATAATCGTAATCATAATCGTAATCTTAATCATAATCTTAATCTAATTTGTTTTTACAAATTCTAAAATGAAAAAACTATTTTTCTTTTTTATTATAATAATTGATTTCTGCCTGACCTCCGCTCAAAATAAATCTGCCGATACTATTTTCACTGCTTTCTGGAACCTGGAAAATCTTTTCGATACAACCGATGATCCGGGTAAGGAAGATGAAGAATTTACTCCGGCCGGTGATAAGGAGTGGACCGAAGAAAAACTTGAAAAAAAATTATTTAAGCTTGCCGGGGCAGTAAGATCAATGAACAACGGAAGCGGACCGGATATTCTCGGAGTATGCGAAGTCGAGCATCAGGCTCTGCTCGACAGCATGACTCGAAATTACCTTCCTGATATTAATTACAAAACTGCTTATGCGGAATCTCCTGATGCCAGGGGAATCGATAATGGTTTAATTTATAATGCAGTTAAATTTTCTTTTTTATCGGTATCTGCAGATACAGTTAATCTGCCGGACGGCGAGCAAACCAGACTTATACTTAATGTAAATTTAAAATCCGGAACCGGGGATACTTTAATAATTTTTGTAAATCATTGGCCTTCAAGAAGAACAGGTCGGAATGAATCTGAAGAGAAAAGAATCCGGGCGGCTGAAATATTGAAAAATAGGATCGATTTCTATTCAAACAAAATTTCTGATCCGAAAATAATTCTAATGGGGGACTTTAATGATGAACCGGATAATAATTCAATTTCCAAAACACTAAAAGCGAATCCGTTTGACTGTGAAAACGTCTTTAAAATAAGGGCCGGAGAACTATATAATCTTTCCTATCTGGAATTTAAAAACGGTGGAGGAAGCTATAAGCATAAAGATGATTGGAATATGCTCGATCAGATAATTATTTCGGCCGGTTTGGCAGATGAATCGGGCAGAGAATTTTTATGCGGCTCTTTTGAAGTGTACAAGCCGCATTTTCTTCAGACATATTCAGGAAAATACCAGGGAACACCGTTTCCAACCTATGGCGGCTTAAGATATCTCGGCGGCTGCAGCGATCACTACCCGGTTACAGTAAAAATAATTTTGAAGGAGGATAAAGATGAATAAAGAATTATTGATCTTCGGCTCAAACGGGGCTTTGGGGAAAGGGGCGGCATCTGTCATGATAAAAAAGAATTATGACAAGGTTTATCTTTTCGATTTTAATTTTAAAAAGAAGTACGATCAAAAAAATATTGAATATATTCAGATAAAAGATCTCTCGCTGGAAAATAATATTATTGATGCTTTTAAAACCATAAAACCCGGCAGAGAAAAAATTTTTTTCCTTTTCAGCACGGTTGGAGGATTTGCCGGAGGAAAATATGTCTGGGAGACTGACGTTGAGGAAATCGATAAAATGATCGGAATGAATTTTAAAACTAATTTCCTGATCGCAAAACATTTCTCAAAAATCGTAAAGGAATCTGCTGGCGGATCGATTTGCTTTACCGCTGCGTTTACAGGGCTAAGAGAGGAAAAGAAAAAAGCTGCATACGGAGCTGCGAAAGGCGGCTTAATTCATCTTGTGAAAACTCTTGCATCCGAAGGAGAAGAAATAAATTTGTCCGTAAATGCACTTGCTCCTTATATAATTGATACGCCTGCCAACCGGGATTGGATTAAGGATGCAGATTATGATTCCTGGATGAAACCGGCTGAAATAGGAGAACTTGTTCATAATATATTTAACAGCTTTCATTTTATGTCCGGTAACGTGATTCAATTAACAAACAGGTTTAAAGTATCTTTATAAATAATTATTTAATTTTGATCAGGATTTCTAATATTTTTTTACCTTGATCTGCTATGCCTCTAAAAGAAAAAATAAATGAAGATTTAAAATCTGCAATGAAGAGCGGAGACAAGCTTAAGCTTGAAACAATCCGTTCGATCCGTGCATTAATCCTTGAGTTTGAAAAGAGCGGAACCGGCAAGGAATTATCTCCCGAAGAGGAAGTAAAAATGCTCAGCACTGCAGCGAAAAAAAGAAAAGATTCTATCGAGCAGTTTAGAAATGCCGGGAGAACAGATCTGGCTGAAAAGGAAGAAAAAGAATTAGCCGTTTTGATGAGCTATCTTCCAGTGCAGCTGTCCGATGATGAAATAATCAGTGAAATTAAAAAAATTGCAGATGCCATCGGTGCTCAGAAGAAAGAGGATTTCCCGAAATTAATGCCTCAGGTTATGAAGGAATTGAAAGGAAAAGCAGAAGGAAAGAAAGTTAAAGAATTAGTTGAAAAATTTTTGGGCAGCTGAGTTTATTAATCTTTAATTAAATTTTACGCAAAATTGATAAGTCAATAGTTAATCGTTCATCGGGCTGTTCCAATTAACCATTAACTATTAACAATTAACTTATTAACAATTAACTTATTAACCATTAACTTATTAACCATTAACTTATTAACTATACTTGTGCATATTAGATAGCATTATTATAGTCGTTTTG
>JBLNGL010000252.1:0-3188 GCA_050264735.1 Ignavibacteria bacterium
GGTTTTTACTTATTTATCTTATTTATTATTCTGTTTTCTTTTCCAGGATTAGGTCAAGATAAGAGAGCATCATATTTAAAAGCAGATATTTACCTTACAGCTAAAAATACCAATGACAGAATTGCAAAAAAGGAATCATTAAAATTTGAGCCTCTTGAGCAGCCTGACGAACATATACCCACAATAATTTTAGATAGGGACAAGACATTTCAAACAATTGTCGGAATTGGCGGAGCCTTGACGGATGCTTCTGCAGAAACATTTTACAAATTGCCGGCAGAAAAGCAGCGGGAGATTCTTACGGCATTTTTTAATGACGAAACAGGAATCGGTTTCTCTCTCTGCCGAACGAATATTCACAGCTGTGATTTTTCCAGTGAAAGCTATGTTTATGCCGACAGCGGAGATAAATATCTTGAGGATTTCAGTATTGAGCACGATCTTAAATATAAAATACCTTTCATCAAAGCCGCTCTGGAAAGTTCAGGAAACAAACTTAAAATGTTTGCTTCCCCATGGAGTCCGCCTGCATGGATGAAGACAAATAAGAATATTCTTCAGGGAGGAAAATTACTGCCTGAATACAATCAAACCTGGGCTGATTATTTTGTAAAGTTTGTAAAAGAATATGAAAAAATAAGCATTCCGATCTGGGGTTTAACGGTTCAAAACGAGCCCATGGCTGTTCAGACATGGGAGTCATGCATTTTCACGGCAGCTGAAGAAAAGGATTTTGTTAAAAATTATCTTGGTCCGGCGTTAAAAAATTCCGGTTTGGAAAATATAAAACTAATAATATGGGATCACAACCGCGGAATAATGTATCAGCGCGCCAAGGTAGTTTATGACGATCCCGAAGCATCAAAATATGTATGGGGAACAGGCTTTCACTGGTACGTTGGAGATCACTTTGATAATGTAAGGCTTGTTCATGATGCATATCCTGATAAGGAACTTATCTTTACCGAAGGCACCGAAGCAAATTTCGACGCCAAAAGAGTTAATGAATGGCAATGGGGTGAATTCTTCGGCAGGAATATGATTATGGATCTGAATAACTGGGCTTCAGGATGGGTTGCATGGAATGTTATTCTTGATGAAAAGGGCGGACCCAACCACGTCGGGAATTACTGTATGGCACCTATCATCTGCGATACAAAATCAGGTGAACTTACTTATATGAATTCATTCTACTACATCGGGCATTTTTCCAAATTTATCCGTCCGGAAGCAAAAAGAATTGTCTCCTCATCAAATTCAGATGACCTGCTGGCAACTGCTTTTATTAATCCTGATGGGAAAATTGCTGTTGTGGTTCTTAATCAGACCGAAAAAGATTTAGAATTCCACACCTGGCTTGAGGAGAATTCCGTTAAAACGAAAAGTCCGGCTCATTCAATATTAACTTTAGTTTTATATTAAATAATTTTTGTAATGCATAGCTTTTACTTAATTTTATTTGGAGAACACCAGACAGATATTGCAATAAGGTTTAAATTTTAGGAAAGTGATTTTCTAAACCCCGCATTTTTCCTGGACTGAGCAAATGGATGCTGTATAAATCAGAAAAATAATGTTCGAATAAGTTCAGATTAATTTTTTAATTTCATCATATTTCGCAGCGGTATAGATTTAAGAACAGCAAACCTGGTCCAATGCATAGAACTTTACAGAAAGCCATCCGGCAGAGTATTCCTTCATGCAGACTCTGTAATTTCTTAGGCTGAAGAAGTTGCAGATATTTTAGCGATACAAAATTGTTTTTCTGGAATCTCAAATGAGATGGTCGTCGATGGATTGAATATCCGCCTGCATGCCGAAATACATGGCAGGCGTAGATTCGGATAATTCGCTTCTAGCATGTAACTTGATGGAACTTCTGTTGTTTCCTGCACTGGTTTAAATGCTGCGGCACACTCGAAAACCCTGATCGGGACCCTTGCCATTTGCTTCAAATTTACCACGGTAAGACGAAACACAGGCGTGTTCGCCGCCGAGCCAACCTCCGCCCCTTTGAACCCGGAGATAGCCTATATATATATCTGTGCTTTTAAACCACTCTTCACACCATTCCCTTACATTACCTGACATATCGTAAAGCCCCAACTCGTTGGATTTTTTGATACCAACAGGTTTTGTTTTATTATGGTTTTTTTCTATTACTGGCCAGTACCAATGTCCTGTTAAGGTTGAATCTCCGGAGTTTCTCCAATACCATGCGACTTGATCTGCATCATTGCTTCCGCTGTATGTATAGCTCTTGCTCATCTGCCCCCCACCTGCTGCATATTCCCACTCTGCTTCCGTCGGCAACCGATAACCATTGGCTCCCTCATTGATAGTTACAGTCCATTTTATGCTATCGTTAATATTAATATTATTCGGATCTTTTTTATTCTTGTCTATATTGAAGTACGGCTTAAGTCCTTCTTTTATACTTCTTTTGTTACAGTACTCAACACAGTCATACCAGCTTACCATTTCTACCGGCAAGTTGTCGCCTTTAAATTTTGATGGATTACTTCCCATTACCTCAATCCAATCTTTTTGAGTTACCTCGTATTTGCCTATATAAAAGTCCGATATTGTTGCACGTTTTCCGTAAAGGTTGGATTTTGTGTTTAAAAAAGTTCCGCCTTTTACTAGAACAAAATTATCAGACACTTCTCGGGAACAAGAACCGATAACGACCATTATTGCCGCTAAATGGAAAATGGATAGTTTTTTCATAGTGACCGGTTTTTGTTTCTTGTTTAATCAGTTTTTCTTAAATAAAGAACTGCCCGGCTTTTTACTACCGGGCAGCCATTTACAATCTCGTTGCAGAAAATCAATTATTTAGATATCCCTCAATTGAAATTATCCGGTAATTGTGATCCCACAAGTTCCTTCCTATACTCACCCTTAGGCTCTTACCTATAAGCACTAAATCCAATAGCACCGTTACATTGCAGCCATTCGCTGTTGGACCCACCGCAGTTGTTGTTCTGCCACACTCCAGTGTTGTAACTTTGGTTTTCAGCCTGCCATGTCCCACTTGGAACCTGAATATAATCGACCTGTACATCACGGCCGCTAGCATCATTGAAAAATTCAACAAGGATACCTCCGGATAGTGAAGTTGAAGCTGTACGTGTAACCATGGAGGTAGTTAATGTCCAGGTTGCAATAGTAGTTCCGCCAACTTT
>JBLNGL010000253.1:0-2615 GCA_050264735.1 Ignavibacteria bacterium
CTTTATCGCCGGGCCATTCTTTCCAATCCTTTTCATATTGGTCAAATATTTTTTGTCTCATAGAATCATCAACATTTATCGGATCAACCAGGAAAAAGCCTGAAGCATCATTTGTAAGATCGGCGGTTAAATAATCTCTTCTAACCCTGTACAATCTAGAGAGAGGTGAATTCCCGGACCCATAATCGGTGCCGTTTACCCGGATAATTGTATTATTCCCATCGTATACTTTTCCGCCCCAGAGAATACCTTCGCAGAAGATTGCTCCCGATTTTCCATGTGAAAAACTTCCGTTATAAGATTTATCAATAAGCCAATCATGAAATCCGTCATTCCCTACCCATGAGTTAATGTTATTAATATCCAGAAGACTTTGCTCCGGATCTTGGCTTTTTATCGTTGAGAATAAAAGAATTGCAAGTACAACAACTTTCAGAAAACTTTTTAGTAAAAGAATAGTTTTCATGAAAATCTCCCTTGTTAAAATATCTACTTAATAAAAAGCAGCTTACTAGTTTTTGTTAAGCCGTCATTTACCAGCCGGCTGCTGCTGTTCTCGAAAGTAATTCTGTAAATATAAACTCCGCTGGCTAAGCCAGAAGGATTAAATTCCACTCTATATTGTCCGGCTCCTTTATTTTCATTCACCAGAACTTTCACTACACTCCCCAGCATATCATAAACAACCAGCTTTACTAATGCAGGTTCCGGCAATTCATATTTTATAAATGTTGATGAGTTAAAAGGATTCGGATAATTCTGGTGCAAAACGTAATCCTCTAAAATGTTTCTTTTAGGTATTTCCGGATTTAAATTATCATCTGTCATCTGCCTGACAAAGAGCTCATAAAGATAAGCTGCCTGTCTAGCTCTATATCTTAAATCCGTAATGCTGTTTAAATGATTGGTGCCCAGACCTCCGACTGTGGCTAAAACAATCTCTACAGTATCGCCTTGTTTTAGACTCAGAGGCCCATTAATCATGTACATATGCCTCGGTCCCGGCGGATCTGATATACCATCCACCCAACCAGAGCCTGTAATGGGATCCCCGCTGTTCATATATGTCCCGTATCCGCCGAATTCAATGCCGAACTGATTGTACTTGGTTTGGCTTTCAGGGTATGGCGGATAAGGGAAGTAGCCTCTCATATAGTTATATAATTCTAATCCGCCAAAATAATTATATTCGGGATCTCCCCAGGTATCTCCTATTTTAAAAGCTATGAAGACTGTCAGAGGTTTTTCGTGAAAATATTTATAACCGCGCCTCCATTTAAAATTTACAACGGCACTATCCAGCGGATTGCCGGTCCAATGGGCTGTCCCCTGTAAAAAAATTGTACCTACCGCAGGAGGTGCGGATAAAAATTCATTGTATATATTGTCAAAATCCCGGGCATTATATGCATATCCCATATTTAATAGAGTATCGCATCCTAATAAATCATCCGCAGGATTACCAAGTTCCTGATCAACCCATTGATTGAGGTACATGCTGTCAATGTAAGAATCGGGAGTCGAATAATGACTGCCTTTATAAATTATCTTTGCATGTTTGAAAATTACATTCATAAATTCGCTATTAATTCCATAATTACTGCTGCCGGCATAAGCCCAGTAAGTTTCCTGAATTTCCAGACCAATCGGGGGACATTGATATAAATTATCAGATCTTGAATCATTATAATTAATCCAGATTGTTTGAGAAGCGCCTGGGATTCCGGGTATATCTATATAAGGTTCATATTTTCCATTCTTGTTTATATCATAATAAGGAGCGCCTCTTTCTGCGGGCCATTCATTCCAGTCTTTTTCATATTGAGCATTAAGCTGATTGATCATTGAATCTGTAACCAATCTTTCAGGCACATTAAAAAAATTAGATGCATCATTTGTTAAACCTGCCTCTCTAAAAAAAGGCATCACTCTGAACAATCTGGTAATTGGTACATTAGCACTTTTATATTCAGATCCGCCTGCTCTAATTAAAACAGGATTTTTATCGAACACTTTACCTCCCCACAGTAAACCTTCGCAAAAAATAGTACCCGCTGATCCTTTGGGGAACAATCCATTCCAGCCTTCTTTATTGCTTGGAATTCTTATAAGCCAGTCGTGAAATCCATCATTTCTTACCCATGAAGTAATATTATTAACATCCATAATGCTTTGTTCCGGATCCTGACTGTTTACCGGTGAGATAATAAGAAATGAGAAAGCTAAAATTTTAGCAGAAATGAAAACCAAATGAAATTCAGTTCTCATAAGACCCCCGGTTTCCATGTTATTAAAACCGAACCGGCTTAAAAGTTAGCTTTTGTTTATATAATAAGCAAGGATATTAAATGCTTAGGAGATTATTATCTAGCGGCTGTTAAGTGAAGATTCTATTTTATTCAAAAAATTTTGAGCTTCTTTATTGGAAGGATTTGTTTCAAGGATGCGGTTTAACTCTCTTACTGCATATGCAGACATCTTAATATGTGAATAACCTAAGGCAAGCTTGTAACGGATTTCTTCAATCTCATCAGGATTGAACCGGCCGATATTGCCTGGTAATAAACAGTTATTGAGGAAACGCACTGCGGTATTCGGCTTTTTTAGAATAAGAC
>JBLNGL010000254.1:0-2509 GCA_050264735.1 Ignavibacteria bacterium
TGTTCCGGGAGATTACGGCTGGTTCGGTTATACTGAAGCGTTATATCTTTATATCCTTGCAGCCGGAACAAACCTTTCCAACCCTGTTAAAGCATATAAACAATGGCTTTCCGGGTATGAATGGAAAGAACCTTATGAAGGATTAGCCCACGTAATTTTTCCTCCGTTGTTTGGGCACCAATTTTCCGCAATGTTCATCGATTTCCGTGGACTGCAGGATCAGTATATGAGAGGAAAGGAGATCGATTATTTTGAAAATTCAAGAAGGGCGACTTTAGCCAACAGGATGTATTGCATTCAGAATCCGAAAGAATGGAAAGGTTTCGATTCTCTTACATGGGGAATCAGTGCATGCGATGGTCCGGGAGAATCATACAATAAAAACGGTAAAGTGTTTTTTGGTTATGCAGGCAGAGGTGCAAGCGGACCGGATAACGCTATTCATGAAGACGGTACAATAACTCCTGAAGCCGCCGGAGGGTCAATTCCATTTGCTCCGGAATTATGTATCCCAACATTAAAAAATATTTATGAAAAATACGGCGGTAAAGGACTCTGGGGAAAATACGGCTTAAAAGATGCATTCAATCCGACAGCTGGCTGGTTTGATCCTGATTATCTCGGATTGGATGAAGGTCCGATTGTAATTATGATTGAAAATTACAGAACGGGATTAATCTGGAATTATGCAATGAAAGATCCGGTAATTAAGAGAGGTTTGGAGAGACTTGGATTTAGTCAGAACTGAATGATGCGTGCAGCTTATTTTAAGAAATACAAGTTCAATTCAATACCCTAAGATCCTTATGAATGGGTAAAAAAATTTCCTTACCTTAAGGCAAATTAAACCTGATATGAAAAAAAATCTAAACGAATTAACCGGAAGAAATTTTTTAGAGAAAATTGCCGTTTCAACGGCAGCATTGCTGATAATTAGTGCACCTGGTTTACTTAAGGAACGAAATAATTTTATTGAATCTGCTGGAAGCCAGAAAATACAGGAGAAAAAACCAAATATTATTTTCATTTTAAGTGATGATCACCGTTACGACTTTTTGAGCTTCATGAAAAAAGATCCGGCGGCTCACACCCCGGAATTTCTTGCAACTCCGAATATGGATAGATTGGCTGAAGAGGGAGCCGTTATTCAAAATACATTTGTAACAACTTCATTATGCTCGCCAAGCCGTGCATCTTTATTAACCGGACTTTACTCACACAGGCATGGTGTAATCGATAATGATTCGCCAGTTCCGCCTGAAATTGTTTTTTTCCCGGAATATTTACAGAAGAATGGCTTTGAAACTGTATTTATCGGCAAGTGGCATATGGGAGATGATAGCGACGAACCAAGAAAAGGTTTTGATAAATGGATAAGCTTCAAAGGACAGGGAGTATATAACGATCCTTTTTTAAATATTGATGGAAAACATGTACAGCGAAAAGGATATATCACTGATATTTTGACCGCGTATGCCGTGGATTATTTAAAACAAAAAAGAGATTCCGGAAGCGGAGCCGCCAAAGAATCGGGTCAGGCAGGCAAACCATTCTTTCTTTATTTATCCCACAAAGCCGTTCATGCGGAGTTTATTCCGGCCGAAAGGCATAAAGGAAAATATAAAAATGAAAAAGTAGATCATCCTTCTACCATGGCAAACACTGAAGAAAATTTTTCCGATAAACCTAAGTGGGTTAAAGAACAGCGTAACGGCTGGCATGGCGTTGATTATATGTATCATGGTGAACTTGGAATTTCTTTTGATGATTTTTATAAAAGATATTGTGAAACTTTGCTTGCTCTTGATGAAAGTATTGGAAATCTCCTTGAAACCTTAAAAGAAACCCGTTTAGATCGATCTACAATAGTTTTTTACATGGGAGATAACGGCTTCTCACTCGGCGAACATGGCTTGATTGATAAAAGACATATGTACGAAGAATCTATGCGTGTTCCTTTGCTGGTTTATTTTCCTTCACTTATAAAACCTAAAATGAGGATCTCGGAACTTGTGCAGAATATAGATATCGCTCCAACTATACTTGAAGTAGCCGGGATTAAAACTCCCGAATATATGGATGGTAAGTCATTCCTTCCTTTGTTAAAAGGTGAAAAAGTTGAATGGAGGGATTCTGTTTTTTATGAATATTTCTGGGAAAGAACTTTCCCGCATACTCCAAGCATGTTTGGAATAAGAACAAACAAATTTAAATATGTAACTTATCACGGCATCTGGGATATAGATGAACTTTACGATATTGAAAACGATCCTGATGAAAAAAATAATTTGATTAATAGGCCTGGGCACAAAGATTTAATAAAACAGCTCAATAAAAAAGTGTATGATTGGCTTGAATCAACTGAGGGAATGCAGATACTTTTAAAACGGGATATTGGCTGGCGTGCCGATAAAAGAAAACCCTAGTGATGGTAAATGCCCGGCAAAGTCATCAAGCACTAGACGTGTTCCGGAGTCTTAAACTTATAAAAATAGCGGACGAAGCTATC